>JBKPMI010000214.1:0-7739 GCA_046732075.1 Acidobacteriota bacterium
CGTGACTGCAGTGCGGCACGTCGCGGCCCTGGAGAAGTCGCCCGACGTCGAAGTATCCGAGGACGCCGCACGCCTCCTCTCCGGAGTGTCCACGGGAGCCCGGGCGTTCGAGGCTCATCTCCGGGACCCGAATCGGGCGGAGACCGCGGCCCGCGGCGTCGCCCTGGTGCTGGGGCCGGACTACCGGGTGGAAACGTGGCGGCAGCTGAACGCCCCGCTCTCGTTCGCGCTTCGGCTGGAGAAGTCGGTGATCTTCGCGACGGTGGCGCTCGTGATCCTGGTCGCCGCGTTGAACATCGTCTCGAACATCGCGCTCACGGTCGTCGAGAAGAAGCGCGACCTCGGAGTGCTGACCTCCCTCGGCGCCACCCCGGGGTCGCTCGCGCGGATCTACCTCACGCTCGGGGCGATCATCGGCGCCCTCGGAACCGGCCTCGGACTGATCGTGGGCGTTTCGGCGTCGCTGCTTCTCGACCGCTACGAGGTGGTCCGGCTGCCGTCGGACGTCTACCTCCTGACGCACGTCCCGTTCGCGGTACATCCCCGGGAGGTCGCGCTCGTCGCGGCGTTCGCGCTCGCGACGGCGGTCGCCGCCGCGGTGCTCCCGGCTCGAGCTGCCGCGCGCCTCGCTCCGGGCGAAGCGGTGCGGCTCTCGCGATGAGCTCGAGCGCGGGCAGCCGGGAAGAGGCGGCCGCGGCGACGCTCGCCGTGAAGGCGACCGGTCTCTCCAAGACCTACATGGGAGAGGCCGCTCCCGTCCCGGTCTTCCGGAACCTCGAGTTCACGCTCGCCGAGGGAGTGTTCGCCGCGGTCATGGGGCCGTCCGGAGTGGGGAAGAGCACGCTCCTGCACCTGCTGGGCGGGATCGACCGGCCCGACTCGGGACGGGTCGAAATCTTCGGCGTGTCCCTCGAGGACCTCGGTCCCCGCGAGCGGGCCCGCTTCCGGAACGAGCGGATCGGGTTCGTTTTCCAGTTTCATCACCTGCTCCCCGAGTTCACGGCCGAGGAGAACGTGGCGTTCCCGCACCGCATCGCCGGCGTCTCCTCGCGCGAGGCGCGGGAGCGCGCGGCGGCCCTGCTCGAGAGGGTCGGACTCGCGGATCGTCGGCTTCACATGTCCCGCGCGCTGTCGGGAGGCGAGCAGCAGCGCGTCGCGATCGCGCGGGCGCTCGCCCGGAGCCCGAGCCTTCTGCTTGCCGACGAGCCGACCGGAAACCTGGACGCCGAGTCGGCCCGCTCGGTGTTCGATCTGCTCGCGGAACTTCACCGTGAGCGGGGAATGACGACCGTCCTCGTCACCCACAACCCGGATCTCGCGAAGCGCTGTGATAAAATTTTCGAGATGTCCCGGGAAGCAATTCTCCCCGCGACCGGTTTCTCGGGTTAGCCATGGTGTTCCACGGTCTTACCCGCCGCGTCGCCTCTCCGAGTCCCGCGGATGTTTGAGAAGTACAACGAGAAGGCGCGCCGAGCGCTCTTCTTCGCGCGGTACGAGGCGTCCAAGCTCGGATCGAAGGTGATCGAGTCCGAGCACCTCCTGCTCGGGATCCTCCGCGAGGGCGAGGACATCATCAAGGAGATCTTCGCGCGCTTCAACGTGAAGCCGGAGGAGGTCCGCCGGGAGATCGAAGGGGACCGGATCTTCGTCGAGCGGATCTCGTCCACCGCGGAGCTCCCGCTCTCCGAGGAGTCGAAGAAGATCCTCGCCTACGCCTCGCACGAGGCGGAGTCGATGATGCATCCCTACGTCGGGACGGAGCACCTGCTGATCGGTCTTCTCCGGGTCGACGGCTGCGTCGCCGGCCGGCTACTGACCGCGCGCGGCTTCAACCTCTACGGAGTTCGGGAGGAGACGATCTCGCTCATCAAGGAGCGCGAGGTCTCCAAGCAGAAGAAGGAGCTCCCGTTCCTGGCGGAGTACAGCCGCGACCTCACGCAGCTGGCGGCGTCCGGGACTTTCGATCCGCTGATCGGCCGGGAGAAAGAGGTCGAGCGGATCATCCAGATCCTGTCGCGGCGCACGAAGAACAACCCGATCCTCCTGGGAGAGCCGGGCGTCGGCAAGACCGCGATCGTCGAGGGGCTCGCGACGCGCATCATCGAGGGCGCGGTCCCGATGTTCCTTTCGTCGAAGAAGATCCTGGCGCTCGACCTTTCGCTGATCGTGGCGGGCACGAAGTACCGCGGCCAGTTCGAGGAGCGCCTCAAAGGGATCATCCGCGAGCTTCGGGAGAACCCGGACCTCATCATCTTCATCGACGAGATCCACTCCCTGATCGGCGCGGGTTCGGCCGAGGGCTCTCTCGACGCCGCCAACATACTGAAGCCGGCTCTCTCGCGCGGCGAGGTGTCGTGCATCGGCGCCACGACTTTGAAGGAGTACCGGAAGTACATCGAGAAGGACCGCAGCCTCCTGCGCCGCTTCCAGGCCATCCACGTCACCGCTCCGTCCGAGCACGAGACGTTCGAGATCCTCGAGGGGGTCAAGGACCGTTACGAGCAGTTCCACAAGGTCCGGTACTCCGCGGAGGCGATCAAGACGGCGGTCTACCAGTCCAACCGCTACATCACGGACCGCTTCTTCCCGGACAAGGCGATCGACATCCTCGACGAGGCCGGCGCCAAGGTGAAGCTGAAGCGCGTGGCCGACACGCAGAACCTCCGCAAGCTCGAGATCGAGACGCGGCAGATCGTCAAGGAGATGAAGAAGGCGATCTCCGACAAGGACTTCGAAAAGGCGGTCTTCCTCCGGGAGCGCGAGATCGAGCTCAAGGAGGAGATCGAGCGCACGAAAGCGCAGACGGCCGAGCGCACGGAGGCGACCCAGGAGGTCACCCGCCGCGACATCGAGGAGATCATCTCGTCCTGGACCGGGATCCCCGTGGCGTCGCTCGAGATGGAGGAAGCCGAGAAGCTCCTCCACATGGAAGACGCCCTCCGCCGCCGGATCGTCGGCCAGGAGGCCGCGATCATCGGCGTGTCCAAGGCCATCCGGCGTTCCCGCCTCGGCGTCAACAACCCGAACCGCCCGATGGGCTCCTTCATCTTCCTGGGCCCGTCGGGAGTCGGAAAGACCGAAGTTGCCCGCCGCCTCGCCGAGTTCCTGTTCGAGAACCAGAAGAGCCTCGTCCGCTTCGACATGTCCGAGTACATGGAGAAGCACGCGGTGTCGAAGCTGATCGGCTCTCCTCCCGGCTACGTCGGGCACGAAGAGGGCGGGCAGCTCACCGAGAGGATCCGCCGCAATCCGTACAGCGTGATCCTGTTCGACGAGATCGAGAAAGCCCATCCGGACATCGCGAACCTGCTCCTCCAGATCCTGGAGGACGGCATCCTGACCGACGCCTACGGGAACATCGTCGATTTCAAGAACACGCTGATCATCATGACGTCCAACATCGGGACGAAGCACCTGGTGAGCCGGACCCGCCTCGGATTCGGCGGCTCCCGCGAGGTTCAGACCACCCGGGAGATCGAAGAGCTCGTGCTGAAGGAGCTGAAGCGCGACTTCTCTCCGGAGTTCATCAACCGCATCGACGAGACGATCGTGTTCCATCCCCTCGGCCCCGAGGAGCTGACCAAGATCTGCCGGCTCCTGATCGACGACGTGAACACGACGCTCGCCCCGAAGGGAGCGGCCCTCGACGTGGACAGCGCGGCGGTCGAGTGGCTCCTCGCGCAGAGCGGCGACGACCCGAACATGGGGGCGCGTCCACTGCGGCGGGCGATCCAGAAATACATCGAAGACCCGGTGTCGGAGCTGCTGATCCAGAGCCGCGACGAGCGGGTCGAGGCGATCGAGATCCGGGTCGGTCCCGAGGGCCTCACGGTGCTCGCGCGCGAGAGCGAGCCCCTGGTGACGGAGTAGCTGTCGGCTTTCGGTTCCCGGTCCTCCGGGGTTTTCCGCGAATAGCGGATAGCTGATAGCTTTTCCCCGGGAATAATCCCTCCTCCATCGGAGATAAGGATTTCGCTTGCGGCATCGAAGCAGGGGCGACGCGAGAAGCGAGCGGTGGGCCGCGAGACTGCTGCCCGTCGGCCTCGCCGCGCTCCTCTGCGCGGCCTCGCTCGCGGCGCAGTCGGCCCCGACGCCCAACCCCACTCCATCTCCCGTTCCCACCTCCCCGGCGCCTTCCGCCACGCCGGCAGCCACTCCTGCGCGACCCGGACCCACCGCCGTCCCCACGCCGGCGGCTCCGGTCCCGGCTTCGGAGCGGATCCAGGGAATCCGGGTGATCGGCTACCAGACCGTCTCGCCCGACACCATCTCGCACTACCTGGGCGTCAAGGTCGGCGATCCCTACGACCCCGAGAAGATCCGCGGAAACTTCCAGGCCCTCTGGGACGTCGGTCTACTCGAGAACCTCTCGGTCGAGGCCGAGCACGACCCGGCGGGGGTGACGCTCGTCGTGACCATCGAGGAGAGGCCGACGATCTCGGCGATCGACTTCACCGGCAACAAGAAGGTCTCGACCTCGCAGATCAAGGACAAGCTCAAGGAGGACAAGGTCGAGATCCACCAGGGCGCGCCGCTCTCCCTGCGCGACATCGCGAAGACGCGGTCCTCGATCGCGGACTACTACCAGACCCAGGGGTTCCGCAGCGCCACCGTCGAGTTCAAGATCGAGGACGTCTCCAAGACCGAGAAGAAAGTCGTCTTCGTCATCGACGAGGGGGAAAAGGTCAAGATCGCCTCGATCGACTTCGAGGGAAACACGGTCATCTCCGATCGCCGTCTCCGGATGGCGATGAAGAAGACCAAGGTCAACACGTTCTGGCGGCTCATCTCGGACAAGACGACCTACAGCCAGGCGAACTACGACGAGGACATCGAGAGCGTCAAGTCGCTGTACCAGTCCCGGGGTTACAAGGACATCGTCGTCAAGGATCCGAAGATCGAGATTTTCGTCAAGAACCCGAACGCGAAGCCCAAGCGGATCAAGCGCCGCGCCCGCATCACCATCCCGCTCGTGGAAGGGGAGCAGTTCTACACCGGCAGCATCCGCGTCACGCGCGTGAACCAGAACGGACAGCCGGCCGAACCGCCGACGCCGACCGTCTTTCCCGCGAATGCCCTGGAGAAGGAGTTCTTCGAGCTGCCGCCGGGCTCCGTCCTGAACCGCGATCGGCTGGTCGAAGCTCTCCAGCGGATCGAGATGAGGTACAAGTCGCGCGGCTACATCTACTGGTTCGCGGACCCGGCGTACCACGAGATCGGGGACCACAAGGTCGACGTCGAGGTGAAGCTCTACGAGGGCGACAAGTTCTACCTCGGCCGGCTGGAGGTCGCGGGCAACACCACGACCCGCGACAAGGTCATCCGCCGCGAGTTCGCCCTCGACGAAGGCGACGTGATGAACATGGAGGCGATCAAGAAGAGCCTCCAGAAGCTCCAGCAGCTCGGCTACTTCAAGATCGCCGAGGAGCCCGGTTTCTCCGTCCGTCCCGAAGACAAGAAGGTCGACGTCGTGATCAAGGGGACGGAGGCGAGCAAGAACGAGGTGCAGTTCGGTGCGGGTTACTCCGCGCTCGACGGCTTCTTCGGTCAGTTCTCCTTCCAGACCCGCAACTTCCTGGGGCGCGGCGAGGTGATCGGCGCCTCCGCGCAGATCGGCCGGATCTCGAACTACTACGACCTCTCGTACACCGTGCCGTGGTGGTTGGACCGGAACCAGACCGTAGGCGTGTCGCTCTTCCGCCGCAACGTCGAGTACCTCAACATCGACGAGAAGCGGGCGGGCGGGACCGCGTTCTACGGGAAGGGGATCGGTCTCTTCGACAGCTGGTCGCTCCTCTACGCGTACGAGGACATCAAGGCGAACTTCCCGGTTCGCGGCGCACAGGTTCCCCCGGGTCAGCCCGCGCCGCCCGAGAAATTCACCCAGGTCACCGGAACGACGTCTTCGCTCACCCCGGGATACCGCTTCGACAGCCGAAATGACCCGTTCGACCCGAATCGGGGGTACCGCCTCTACCTGACGTCGCAGTTCGCCGGAAGCGTCCTCGGCGGCAACCAGGACTTCATCAAGCCGCTCGTGGGAGGGTCCGGTTATCTGCCGATCCGGTTCCCCCGGCACGCCTACCTCGGCGTGAACTTCGAGGCCGGCTACGTGGCTCCGTTCGGCGGCCACGACATTCCGATCTTCGAGCGATTCCAGCTGGGCGGCGAGACGAGCCTGCGGGGCTTCCGCACCGGCTCGGTCCTGCCGCTGAAGAAGAACGACCAGGTCTTCACGGACGACGCCGGGCGCATCCTGGGAGGGGATAAGTACTTCGTGGTGAACCTCGAATACGTGTTCGCGTCGGTCGGTCCGGCGAAGCTCCTCGCGTTCACGGACGTCGGGAACGTGTACCACGAGAGCCAGAGCATCGATCTCGGGCGGCTCCGGACCGCGGTGGGCGCGGAGCTGCGGATCTTCCTGCCCATCTTCCAGGCCCCGCTTCGCTTCATTTACTCGTTCAACCTCGACCCCAAGACTCCGATCGACCAGTTCGGATTCCCCATCACCCGCTTGAAGGAACGCCGTTCCGGGTTCGATTTCTCGATCGGAAGGACGTTTTAGACGGGATTGGCGCGCCCGCTCGCCGGAAATGCCCCCCCGGGCCGGGCTGTTGTGTCAGCGAGGAAATTGCTAGTATTCGCCGTTTTCGGTGGAAGGAGTCTTCGAATGAAACGAGTGGTCTTTTCGGTCCTGGCGGCTGCCCTCGCCGCGGTGACGGCGAGCGCGCAGAGTCCCGGCGCGGCGGCCCCCGTCCGAATCGCAGTCATCGACGTCGAACGCCTCGTCCGGGACTCGGCTCTCGGCAAGGAGGCTTTCAACCGGGTCAAGAAGGTCAACGACGACAAGAAAGCGGAAGCCGACCGGCTGCAGAAGGACCTGAGAGACCTCGAGCAGAAGCTCGCGGATCAGGGCCAGGCGCTCTCCGACGATAAGAGAGAGCAGCTCCAGAAGCAGTACCAGGAGAAGGCGATCGACTTCAAGAGCTTCCAGGAGAAGGCGACCCGCGACCTCGACCAGGCGCAGAAGAAGGAGCTCGCGGACCTCGAGCGGCGCGTCTTCCCGATCATCACGCAGCTCGGGAAGGAGCGCGGATACACGCTCATCTTCAACAAGTTTCAGTCGGGCCTGGTTTTCGCGGACGACGCCGCGGACATCACCGACGACGTGCTGAAGCGGTTCAACACGACCGTCGCGGTGCCGGCTCCGGCCGCGGCCGCGAAAGCTCCCGCGGCGGCTCCGGCCCCGGCCGCCAAGGCGCCCGCGCCGGCCCCGACGAAGAAGCCCTCGTAGCCGACTGAATGCTGCGCCCCCCACTGCCGGGGGCGCACGGTCGCGAGTGCAGCGAAGAGGGACTGTTGCGGGTGCAGATCCGTAGGCCCTGTCCCCGCGACTTGCTCAGGTACTATCCCTTCCCGCGTGCCAACCCGAAAGAAACCGAGCCGCCGGGCCGCCGGACGCCCCCGTCGCGTCGCCCCCTCCTCGTTCACCCTGGGACAGGTCGCCGCCGCCGTCGACGGGCGCCTGGACGGCGACCCACGGCTCCGCCTGTCGGGCGTCCGGACGCTCGAGGACGCGGGGCCGGGAGACCTGTCGTGGGTGTCGGGAGAGCGCCACGCCGGCGCCGCCGGTCGGAGCCGGGCCGGGGCGGTCCTCGCCTCGAGCGCCGCCGCGGCCGCGGGCAAGCCCGCGGTTCTCGTCGACTCGCCCGCGCTCGCGCTCGCCCGGTGGCTGGAGC
>JBKPMI010000215.1:0-4252 GCA_046732075.1 Acidobacteriota bacterium
AAGCACCCGGACGGCTGGATCCCGGAGCAGAAGATCGGGCCGGTCGAGGCTCTCCGCGCCTACACGACGAAAGCGGCCTTCGCCGCGTTCGAGGAGAACGAGAAGGGCTCGCTCGCTCCCGGCCGCCTGGGCGACTTCGTGATCCTCTCGGGCGACCCGGTCACCGTGGCGCCCGCCCGGCTCGACGGAATCCGCGTCGAGACGACGGTCGTCGGCGGCCGCGTGGTTTTCCCCCGCTAGTCGGGCGCGCGTAGACTCGCCGGCAATGGCGAAGATCCGGCGGCTGTCGAGCGAGGTCATCGACCGCATCGCGGCCGGAGAGGTCGTCGAGCGGCCTGCCTCGGTCGTCAAGGAGCTGATCGAGAACGGGCTCGACGCGGGCGCCACGAGGCTCGACGTCGAGATCGAGCGGGGCGGCATCCAGAGGATCCTGGTGCGTGACGACGGCATGGGGATGTCGGCCGAGGACGCGCGGCTCGCGCTCGAGCGGCACGCGACGTCGAAGATCACGTCCGACGCGGACCTGGCGGGAGTCGCGAGCTACGGGTTCCGCGGCGAAGCGCTTCCCTCGATCGCGTCGGTATCGCGCCTGACGCTGACGACGTCGGACGGCTCCTCCCCGGAGGCCGTGCGGATCCGGGCGGGCTCGGGACAGGCCGCGCATTTCGAGGCCGCGGCGCGTCCGCGCGGGACGGACGTCCTGGTGGAAGACCTCTTCGCGAAGACTCCGGCGCGCCACAAGTTCCTCGCCTCGCCGGAGGCGGAGGCGCGCGCCGCCGCCGCGGCGGTCACGCGGGCTGCGCTCTCGAATCCGTCGGTCGCTTTTTTACTCCGCTCCGGAAAGCGGGAACTCCTGGACGCGCCGTCCGCCGTGGATCGCGCCGCGCGCATCCTGCAGGTCTTCGGCCGCGAGACGCTGGGGGAGCTCGAGTCGTTCGAGGCGCGGGCCGGCCCGCTCAAGGCGACGGGCTTCACCACCCGCGGGTCGGTCACGTTTCCGTCGCGCCGGTACCAGTACCTGTTCGTCAACGGACGGCCGGTGGAAGACCGCGCGCTCTCCCGCGCGATCCTGCAGGCGTCGCGCGATGCGATCCGCACCGACCGGCATCCCGCGGTGTTCCTCTACCTGACCGCCCAGCCCGGGGCCGTGGACGTCAACGTCTCGCCGGCGAAAACTCAGGTCCGGTTCTCCGACGCCGGCACCGCGTTCCGGCTGGTCTATCACGCGGTTCACTCGGCGCTCCTCGCCGGAAAAGAGGAGCGGCGTCTGAAGTCCGTTCCGACCGTGACCGAGAGCCGCGTGGGCGAGCCGGAGGAGGCGTACCCCGGGGAAACGCCGTCCACCGTTCTGCCGGGCGCGCCGGTCGGCGTTCCTTCCATTCCGAAGCCCGAGCCTCCGCCGGCGCCGGCCGAGAAGAAGCCGCCGGAGCTCGTCCTGATCGGCCAGCACCGGGAGTCGTTCCTGGTGGCGTCCGGTCCGGAGGGGCTCCTCCTCATCGACCAGCACGCGGCGCACGAGCGGATCCTCTACGAGCGGATCCGCGACCGGCTGGCCGCCGGCCGGATTCTCGCGCAGCGGCTTCTCCTGCGGGCGCTCTTCGAAGCGAGTCCCGAGGAGGTCGAGATCCTGGCGGCGCACCTGGGGGACCTGTCCGCGGCGGGGTTCGAGATCGAGCCGATGTCCGGACGCTCCTATGCGATCGCCGCCCTGCCGGCGGAGGCGACGGACCGCGAGCCCGCCGAAACGCTGCACGAGGTTCTCGCGGGGCTCGCCGGAGAGGGAGCTTCCGACGCGGACCGGCGGCGCGACCGTCTCGCCGCGGCGCTCGCGTGTCGCTCGGCCGTGACGATCCGCTACCACCTTGCGCCCGAAGAGATCCGCCGGCTGCTCGCGGACTGGATGAAGACTGCGGACCGTTTCACGTGCCCGCACGGCCGGCCGGTCGTCCTCCTCATGACCGACGAGGAGCTCGAGAAGTACTTCAAGCGGAGGTAGCGTCCGCTCCCGGCTCCCAGCTCCCGGTTAGACTTCCCGCATGAACCGAAGAACTTTTCTCGAAGGAGTGGTGGCGGGCGCGGCCGTTCTCGGACTGCCCAAGACCAAGGGGCCGGAGTCCTCTCTCGACGCGGTCAAGGCCGAGATCGTCAAGCGCCACGACGAGGCGGTCAAGCGGCTGCAGGAGTGGATCCGGCAACCGTCGATCGCGGCCGAGAACCGGGGGATGACGGAAGGCTGCGAGATGATGATCCGGCTCCTCACGGACGCCGGTTTCGACACCGCCGTCCGCGTGCCGACCGACGGCCAGCCCGGCGTCTTCGCGACGCTCGACGCCGGCGCGAAACGCACCGTCGGCGTCTATTTCATGTACGACGTGAAGCAGGTGGATCCCGCGGAGTGGTCCTCACCGCCGTGGGACGCAGCGCTCGTCGACCGGCCCGGGCTCGGGAAAACCGTGGTCGGACGCGGCGCCGTGAACCAGAAGGGGCCCGAGGCCGCGTTCCTCGCGGCGCTCCACGGATTCAAAGGCGCGGGCCGGAAGCTCCCGGTGAACCTGGTGCTCGTTGCGGAGGGGGAGGAGGAGATCGGGTCCCCCCACTTCGCGCAGATCGTCCGCCGCCCCGAGGTGCAGTCCGCGATGTCGCGCTGCACCGGGATCTTCATGCCGTCCGCGGAACAGGAGCGCGACGGCACCGTGATGATCAGCCTCGGCGCCAAGGGCGTCGTGGAAGTGGAGCTGACATCGAGCGGCGAGAAGTGGGGCCGCGGACCGAAGCACGACATCCACTCCAGCAACAAGGCACGGGTGGACAGCCCGGCCTGGCACCTGGTCCAGGCGCTCAATACGCTCGTGACGCCGGACGGGAACGATCCCGCGATCGGGGGATTTTCGGACAAGGCGCGGCCGCTCTCCGACGCCGAGAAGACGATGATCGCCGGCGGCTCGCGGCGGATCGACGAGAAGATGACGAAGACCGCGCTCG
This sequence comes from Acidobacteriota bacterium, assembly GCA_046732075.1. GTDB lineage: Bacteria > Acidobacteriota > Thermoanaerobaculia > UBA5066 > Gp7-AA6 > Gp7-AA6. The sequence continues at coordinate 2,983 of JBKPMI010000215.1, forward strand.
GGGTCGACCACTGGGTGAACGATTCCGGCTGGGTCGAGGCGCTCGAGCGGCTGGTCTCGCGGCCCACCGTCAACATCGAAGGGCTGGTCGGGGGATACACCGGCCCGGGAGGGAAGACGATCCTTCCCCACAAGGCGGTCGCGAAGCTCGACCTCCGTCTCGTTCCCGACATGAAGGCCTCCGAGGCGCTCGCGGCGTTGAAGAACCACCTGGCGAAGGCCGGCTTCGGCGACATCGACGTGAACATGACGGGCGGTTACGACCCGACGAGCACTTCGGGCGACGCTCCGCTCATCCGTGCGCAGGCGTCGGTCTACCGGCGCGGCGGAATCGAGCCCGTCTTCTGGCCTCGGAGCGCGGGCTCCTGGCCCGGATACGTGTTCACGGGAGATCCCCTGCGCCTGGCGGCGGGTCATTTCGGGCTGGGGCACGGCGAGGGCGCGCACGCTCCCGACGAGTACTACCTGATCGACTCGACGGACCCGAAGATCCAGGGGTACGACGGCGCCGCGCAGTCGTTCGTGGACTACCTCTCCCAGCTCGCCACGATCTCCTGAAGCGGAAAAGGAAAACGGCGCGGAGACCGCGCCGTTTTTTTTTGGTGCCTGTCACAAACTACGTCCGCGGCGGCCAGACCTCCGTGGCGTTGTGGCGCCGCTTCTTGATCATGTACGTGGTGATCAGGATCAGGCCGAACAGGATGAACGACGCCGGCGCCAGCCAGTCCTCGACGACCGCCCAGAACGCGTCGAGGTCGACATAGCGGTCGAGCAGCCAGAGGGTACCGAGCCCCACGAGGATGACGCCCCACGTCAGACTGGACGTTCCCTCGCGCGCCTTCATGAGAGCCTTCTCGGAAGCGAGCCCGCCTGTCTCCACATATCCTCCGTTGATCGCCTTGGCCTGCCGCACCGCGTCGATGATCCCGAAGAACCACACGAAGGCGATGCCCAGACCGAAGACCGGTGCGAGGTGACCGTTCATGAATCCGCTCGAGACGACCCAGATGCAGCCGACGAACGCCGCGGCGATCTTGAAGCTGCGCTGATACAGACCCAGGTACAGGTGACCGAGCCCCGGGAAGATCGCCGACAGAACGCCGGCCAGACCCGGCGACTTCTTCTCGATCACGACGGTCGTGATCGCGGGACGCGCGGTCGCGGGATCCACGGCGAGCGGCGGCGGCGGGGGTGGCGCCACCGGAGGGGCCCTGTCTCTTATACACATCTCCGAGCCCACGAGACCGGTCGGCATATCTCGTATGCCGTCT
>JBKPMI010000216.1:0-10994 GCA_046732075.1 Acidobacteriota bacterium
AGGATCGCCGGACGCTTTCCTTCGAAGCGGAGGCGCCGGGCGAGGAACTCGACGAACGGCGTCTTCCCGGTTCCCCCGAACGTGAGGTTTCCGACGGAGACGACGGGGCAGGAGACGCGCGCGGAGGCGAGGCGGCCGGAGGCGTAGAGCCGCGCCCGAGTCTCGAGCGCCGCACCGTAGAGCGCCGAAAAAGGCGCCAGCGCCGGAGTCCAGAGACCGCGCGTCACGCGAGGCGCTCTCAAACCGCGGCTCCGGTTCGGGCCGGCGCCGGCCGGAGGAGCGCCAGCACCTCGTCGGCGGTCGCCTCCGCGGCGCCCCGGTTCGAGGCCACGAAGCGGCGCGCGGCCGCGCCGCGGGTCGAGAGCCGTGAGCGATCCGCGAGCTCCGACGACAGAGCGGTCGAGAGCTCCCCGGCGTCCGCCACGCGGGTGAGGATTCCGAGGTCCCGCCCCCGCGCGGTGATCTCCCGGAAGTTCTCGGTGTGGGGGCCCACGACGACCGGCACTCCCGCCGCCCAGGCCTCGATCGGGTTGTGCCCTCCGCGCCGGACGAGGCTCCCCCCGATGAACGCGAGACTCGCGTGGAGGTACAGGGAGGCGAGCTCGCCGATCGTGTCGAGAAGGTAGACGTCCGCCGCGCCGTCGGCCGAGCCGGTCGAGCGAACGACCCGGAGACCCGACGCCTCCACCTGTCTGGCGACCTCGTCGAACCGTTCCGGGCGGCGCGGCGCGATCGCGAGGAGCGGGCGCGGAGAGAGATTCTTCCAGGCGGAGAGGACCGCCTCCTCCTCGCCCTCCGCGGTCGACGCGGCGACGAGGATCGCCCGGCCCGCCGCGATTCGCTCGAGGCGATCGGCGTCCCGGAAGGGGGGCGCCGGCGGGAGGTCGTACTTCACGTTCCCTTTCATCCGGATCTTCGACGCGGCAACGCCCAGGCTCTCGACGCGCCGGGCATCGAGGTCGGTCTGCATGACGTAGAGGGCCACGGTATCGAGCGCCCGAGCAAACCAGCGCCGCAGGAGACGGTAGCGCGGAAACGACCGCTCCGAGATCCTCCCGTTGACGAGCGCCACCGGGATTCCGCGGGCCGCCGCGCGGTCCAGGAAGAGCGGCCACAGCTCCGTCTCGGTGAGGAGCACGAGCGCGGGCCGGACCCCGTCGAGCGCCCGCTCGACGGGCCCTGCAAGATCGAAGGGGAACGCGAAGAGCGCCACGTCGGGGGGGAGAACGCGCACGGCGAGCTCCCGGCCCGCCGCGGTCGTGACGGAGAGCCCGAGACGGAGCTCCGGCGCCTTGCGCGCGAGGGCCGAAAGGAGGCTCGACGCCACCCCGACCTCGCCGACCGACACGGCATGGACCCAGACCCCGCCGTCCAGGCCGGGATAGGGGAGCCGGCCGAGCCGTCCCCGGAGGTCGCCCAGGCGCCGGCGCCCGAGGAGGGATCGGGCGAGCGCCACGGGCGAGTAGGCGAGGAGCGCCGCCCCCGCCAGAAGACGGTAGAAGAGCATGTCCCTGCGATTATCGTCCAAAGAAGGGGGCCCTTCGCTTGCTCGCGTCGCGACAAGGTTTTACCATTCAAAGGGTTAACGTGGACGACTCGAACGGCCCGGAGACGGAAGGCGAAGTCGCCCCGGAGGAAGAAACGGGGCGACGCGAAGCGTTGCCGCTCCGTATAACCGCCGGGAGAACCATGGAACTGGTCTACAGCGAAAACCGGAAGCGCCAGGAGGCCGTCGAAGCGACGGACCGCGACCTGGCCCTGGCCGCCCGGGCGGGCGACCTCGTGTCTTTCGAGACGCTCGTGACCCGAAAGACCCCGGCCGTCATCTCCGTCGCCCGCCGCATCGTGGGGGACGGGGAAGACGCCCGGGACGTCGCGCAGCTCGTCTTTCTGCGCGTCTGGGAGCAGCTCGACCGCTTCGACGAGCAGTACTCGTTCAACACCTGGCTCTATCGCATCGCGACGAACCTTTCGATCGACTTCCTCCGCAGCTCCCGCAGCCGCGAGCGGGCGCACGGCGCCACGCTCCACCTCGTCCGCCAGCGGGAAGAACTGACCGGCTCCCAGACGACGGAGTCGCTCGAGGCGAGCGAGCTCGCCCGACTCTTCGAGGCGGTGTCGGCGCGGTTGACCGGCAAGCAGAAGGCCGTCTTCGTCCTGAAGGAGATGGAGGACTGCGAGACGCGTGAGATCGCGAAGATGCTGAACTGCGGCGAATCGACGGTGCGGAACCACCTCTTCAACGCCCGCCGGATCCTCCGTCGCGAACTCGCCCGGATCTACCCGGGACTCCTCGACGGAAGGCGGAAGCCGTGAGCGCGACGAGTCCCGTCTGCCGGGAGATCCGCGGGCGTGTGCCCGAATATCTCGACGACGTCCTCGCGCCGCCGGCCGCGCGGGCGGTGCGCGACCACCTGGCGGGCTGTGGCCCGTGTCGGGACGACGCCGCCGCGATCGAGCCGACCGTTCTCTTCGCGCGGATCTCCCCCGAGGACGTATCCCCCGAAGACATCCGCCGCGTTCTCGAGGGCGTGCGGACGGGCATCGCGCTGAAGGAAACGGAACGCAAGCTCGCTTCGGGTCGCGCCCGCCGCCGGAGCCGCATTGCGGCGATGGCCTCGGCCGCGGCAGTCGCCGCGATGACGCTCTTCACCCCGGGATCTTCCCGCTCGACCGGACGGCCGGCGGTCGCCGCCCGTCCGCCCGCCGCCGCGCCCGCCACCGGCTTCTCGCCGGCGGCCCGGACGGCTCCGGCGGCGACGTTCCCGGCGGACGCCACGATCTACGACTGGAACCCGGGAACCGGCACGGAAGAGCCGCGGGTGGTGTGGATCGTGGACCGTTCGCTCGATATTTAGAAAAGTTCTCAGTTCTCAGTTCTCAGCTGAGAACGGGAGCTGACGGCTGACAGCCCCCGCAAAAGGGGCCGAGGATTTCGAATTCGCGTGAGAAAAAAGGTCCTCTTCGCGGCCTGCGTGGCCATTTCGATCTTCGCGCCTGCGCTCTTCGCGGCGGAAGAGGCCGGGGTCCGCGTGTTCATCCTCAAGTACCGGCAGGTCGAGGAGGCCGCGCTCCTCATCCGGCCGCATCTCTCGCCCGCGGGAACGGTCACGCTGACGCCGCGCCTGAAGGCGATCACCATTGCCGACCGGGAGGAGAACCTCCGCCTGATCGCGAAGGTGATCGCCGAGTTCGACTCGCCTCCGCGCGGCTTCACGTTTGCGGTGAAGCTGGTCCGGGCGCGCGCCGACGTGCAGGCCGGGTCGATGGATCGGGAAATCGGGGGGCTGGGCGCCCGGCTCAAGTCGCTCTTCCAGTTCAACGACTACAGCCTGATCGACTCGGCCGTGCTCCGGGGCCTCGAGGGCGGACCCGTCGCCGCGCAGCTCGGCGCCGAGGGCGACGCCTACATGCTCAACTTCTGGATCGACTCCGCGGCGTCGGGCGACCAGGTGCTTCTTTCGCCGTTCTCGCTCTCGCGGCTGAGGCGGAACCCGCAGGGCCGGGTCGTGCCGGTCGCGCTCTACCGCGCCCCGATGGCGGTGACGCTCAATCAGACGCTCGTCATCGGGGCGTCGAAGGACGAGGCCTCCAAGAACGCCCTGATCCTGGTCCTGCTCGTGCAGGAGACGCCCCGCGCCGGCGCCGAGAAAGGCACCGACGGCCAGAAGACCGTGGAGAAAAAACCGTGAGCCCTCAGTTTTCGATCAAGGCCGGCTGGCCGGACGGGACCGTCGGCGAGGAGTCCATCCTCGCGCCGGACTCGAAGGCCGCGCGCGTCGAGGTCGAAAGGCGGGGCGGGCACGTCTTCGAGGTGCGCCGGCACGGGCTCCTCCTGGCGGGCCGGCGCGCCGGCAAGAGGGGCCGCGTCAAGATGGCGGACTTCCTCGTCTTCAACCAGGAAATGATCGCGCTGCTGAAGGCGGGGCTTCCGGTTGTGCGGTCGTTCGAGATCCTGCTCGAGAGGCAGGAAAGTCCGGCTCTCCGGGCGGTGCTCGCGGATGTGAAGGACCGGGTCAACTCGGGCGCGTCGATCTCGGATGCTTTCGCGGAGCAGGGCGACACATTTCCGCGTCTCTACTGGACGTCGTTGAAGGCCGGGGAGAAGTCCGGCGAGATCGAGAGCGTCCTGCGCCGATACCTGAAGTACCAGAAGACGGTCATCGCCATCTCGCGCAAGGTCATCTCGACGCTCGTGTATCCCGCGATCCTGATGTTGCTGTCCGCGGTTCTCATCACCCTCCTCATGACGTTCGTGATCCCCCGGTTCCAGGAGTTCTTCGCGGACTTCCATGCGGACCTGCCGCTCCTGACCGTGATCGTGGTGGGGATTGCCGGGTTCCTCCGGGACAACGCCCTCTGGCTCTTCCCGGCGCTTTTCTTCAGCGGGTGGCTGCTGTGGCGCTGGCTGCGCACGCCGGCCGGGCGCGCCTGGGGGGACGGCGTCCTCCTGAAGCTTCCATTCCTGGGGGGACTCTTCCGCCGGTTCGCGATCACCCAGTTCACGCGCAGCCTCGCGACTCTCCTCGCGGGAGGCACCCCGCTCGTGCCCTCGCTCGAGAACTCGTCGGACGCGATCGGAAATCGCCACATCGCGCGACGAGTGCGCGATGTCGTTCCGAAGGTCCGGGAGGGGGGAGAGCTGTGGCAGGCGCTCGACTCGACCGGGATCTTCACGAACCTGACCATCGAGATGATCAAGGTCGGCGAGACGTCGGGCGCCCTGGAGGAAATGCTGACCGCGGTCTCCGACTTCTACGACGAGGAGATCGACGTCCTCCTCGCGCGCGTGATCACACTCGTCGAGCCCGCGATCCTCGTGATGATGGGAGGGGTCATCATTACGATCCTTCTCTCCGTGTATCTCCCGATCTTCAAGATCATGTCGCAGATCAAGGGCTAGAAAACTCATGGCAAAGCAGTACGCCAACGGAGAACCCGCGGTCCGGCTGACCTCCCGGGAAGAGGAGGAGGCGAACGCGCAGGCTCTCGCCGAGCGCCTCGGCCTGCCGTACGTGAACGTCTCGGCCTTCCGGGTCGACCCGGACCTGTTCCGCTCGATGCCGGTCGAGTGGATGCTCCGCTACACGTTCATCCCGGAGAAGCGCACCGAAAAGGCGATGACGGTCATCTGCTCGGACCCGACCGACGTCGTCAAGCTCGACGAGCTGGAGCTCCTGACCGGCCTGCCGCTCAAGATCAAGGTCGGGAGCCGCGCCGGGATCGCGGACATCCTTCAGAAGAGCGAGTCGTCGCAGCGGGTGCTGGACGAGGCCACCGAGGACTTCCGCCTTCAGCTCGTGAGCGAGGACGAGGAGGGTGAGGAGACCCTCACGATCGACCGGATCACGCAGGACGCGTCGCCGATCATCAAGCTGGTCGACTCGATCGTGTTCAACGCGATCCAGCGCCGTGCGTCGGATGTGCACATCGAGACCCAGGAGAACGTCGTCGTCATCAAGTACCGCATCGACGGCGTCCTCTACCAGGCCATGGATCCGATCGACAAGCGGCACCACGGCACCATCATTTCGAGAATCAAGGTCATGTCGGAGCTGGACATCGCCGAGAAGCGTACCCCTCAGGACGGCCGCTTCAAGCTCCGCGTCCGCGGCCGCACGATCGATTTCCGCGTGTCCATCATGCCCACCGTGCACGGCGAGGACGCGGTCATCCGCATCCTCGACAAGGAGTCGGCGAACGCCGAGTTCAAGAGCCTGAACCTCGACATTCTCGGCTTCGACGCGGAGACGAAGAAGAAGGTCCGCAAGTTCATCCGCGAGCCGTACGGAATGGTGCTCGTCACCGGGCCGACCGGCTCCGGAAAGACGACGACGCTGTACGCCTGCCTGTCGGAGATTCAGTCGGTCGAAGACAAGATCGTCACGATCGAGGACCCGGTCGAGTATCAGCTCCGCGGGATCACCCAGATCCCGGTCAACGAGAAGAAGGGACTGACCTTCGCACGCGGCCTCCGGTCGATTCTGCGCCACGACCCGGACAAGATCATGGTGGGAGAGATCCGCGACGAGGAGACCGCGCAGATCGCGGTCCAGTCGGCGCTGACGGGTCACCTCGTGTTTACCACGGTCCACGCCAACAACGTCGTGGACGTCCTGGGGCGCTTCCTGAACATGAAGGTCGAGCTCTACAACTTCGTGTCGGCGCTCAACTGCGTCCTCGCCCAGCGGCTCGTGCGGAAGATCTGCACGCACTGCAGCGAGAAGGTCGAGATCGCTCCGCAGACCCTGATCGAGGCGGGACTCGACCCGGCCGCCCTCGGCAGCCAGGTGTTTTACGAGGGGAGGGGGTGCCTGGAGTGCGACGGCACCGGCTTCCACGGCCGCATGGCCATCGCCGAGCTCCTCGACCTCTCCGACCGAATCCGGGGTTTGATCCTCGAGCGCCGTCCGGCCGCCGAGATCAAGCGGGCCGCAAAGGAGGAGGGCATGACCTTCCTCCGGGACGTCGCGCTCGCCAAGGTCTTCGAGGGCTCGACCACGCTCAAGGAAATCAACAAGGTCACCTTCGTCGAATGAGCCGGATTCCTCTGCTGCCGCCGGTCGTGCCCCCGCACGTGTTCTGCCTCCTTGCCGAAGGCGTGACGTGGGCGAACGTGCGCCGCGCCCCGGTGCCGGGTTTCGCGGACTCGCGCCATTTCGCCTATGCCGCGAACACCGTGGGTGCCGGGCCGACCGGGACCCCGCTCTTGTCGCGCGAAGCGATCGCCGACGCCGTCGACGTCGCCCGGAAAGTTTCGGGGGATCGGCTGACGCGGGCGTCGGTCGTGTTCCCGGATTCGTGGGCGCGAATCCTGCCGATCGAGTTCGACACGCTGCCCGACTCCGAGGACGCGGTGCGCGAGATGGTGCTCTGGAAGCTGAAAAAGCTCCTGCCCGGCATCAGCGAGGACCTCTCGGTCGTGTTCGAGGAGATGCCGAAGGCCGGCGACGGCGGGGAGCTGCGCCTGCTGGTCGCGGCAGCACCCCTCGAGATGATTCGATCGATCGAGCAGTCCTTCGAGGCTGTCGGCGTCCGCATTGGTCTCCTGGCTCCGGCGAGCCTGGTCCTCTTCGAGGGGCTCTCGCCGTTCTTCTTGTCGGCCTCGGGCGGAGATTACGGTCTCCTCCACCGCTCGCCGGGCTCGCTCGTTTTCGTGATCGCGCGGAACGGGAGTCCGATCTTCTTCCGGCAGCGTCCGGAGGAGGAGCTCGAGGAGGGGGAGGACCAGGACCAGGAGGTCCGGCTCTCGCTCTCCTACTACTTCGAAAAGCTGCACGGAGGGGCGCTGTCCGCGGTCTACGTCCACGACGCCGCACCCGGCCGCGAACTCGTGAGCGCGTCCGCTCTTCCGGTGAAGCCGACTCCGGTCTCGGGTTCGCTCTTCTCCGCGGACCGCGGGTTCGACGAGAAGATCGCGAGCCGACCCGAGCTGCTGGCGGCCTTCGCGGCCGTCTACGAGAAGGGCTGAGGCGCCGTGGTCCTGAATTTCGCGCGACGGCCGTTCCGCGACTACCGCCCCGTCTATCTGGTGGCGGGGGCGGCGATCCTCGTCGGGGCGATCCTGTTCGCGATCAACGCAAGTCTCTACGGCCGGTTCCGCGCGGACGTCGCCGACATCCGGGAGGAGATCGAGTGGCTCCGGTCTCGGCAGTCCCGCGCGGTCGCCTCGGGCGAGGCCGCGCGGAAAGCCGTCGCGTCGTACGAGCTGTCGGCGCTGGCGATCGAGAGCCGGGGCCTGCTCCGGCTCGTCGAGGAGCGCCAGTTCTCCTGGACCGGTTTCCTGGCGCGGTTGGAGCGCGTCCTTCCGGCCGAGGTGCGGCTCGCACGGCTGCAGCCCAAGTTCCAGGAGACCGGCGAGGTCCTGGTGGACGTCACTCTCGTGGGTCGCGGCCCCGAGAGCGTCGTCCGCACCATCGCGGCGCTCTCGAAGTCGCCTTCCTTCGCGACCGTGGAGCTCCGGACCGAGACCCGGCCGGAGAGCAAGGAAGGCGCGCCCGAGGGGCACGTTTTCACGCTCTCGACCGTCTACCAGCCGCAGGGGTCGCCGTGAAGAGCCGCGAGAGCATCTGGAAGCAGCGGCTCGGCCTGCTGATCGTCGCGGCTCTCTTCCTGATCGCGAACATCGGGTTCTTGGTCGGCGCCCGCTCGATCACGGCGGCGCGCCGGTCCGCGCTCGAGGAAGAGCGCGCGGCGCTCACCGCGAGCGTCGCCGCCAAGGAGGCCGAGGCCGCGAAGCTCCAGGGGGAGAGCAGACGGCTCGCCCAGGTCTCGACCGTGATGGACGAGTTCTACGGGAAGCGCGTCGGCTCGCGGCGGGAGACGCTGGCGCCGGTCGTCGAAGAGATCCACTCGGTCCTGCAGAAGAACGAGGTGTCGCCGGTCGCGCTCAGTTACGGGACGTCGTCGCTCAAGAGCCTTCCCCTTTCCCAGATGGTGGTCGGGTTCAATTTCAACAGCGACTATCCGCGGTTCAAGCGGCTTCTCGCCTCCATCGAAACAGACCGGCGCTGGCTCGTCGTGCGGGACATCGCGCTCACGCGCGTGACGGAGACGCCCGGCCAGGTCCAGGTACACATGGTTCTCGCCACCTATTTCTCGGACGAGGATCGGATGCTCGCGCCGGCCGCGCCGGTCCTTCCCGCGCGCCGGACCGTGAAGACCGTCGAGAGAAGGGTCGACGAGTGAAGGCCCCCGCTGTCGGCACCCGCAAGCAGGCCATCCTGGCCGGCGTTCTCGGGATCGTCCTGCTCTTCGCGGTCGTCAAGTGGAGCGGCCGCGAGAAGACCGTTGCGCCGCCGCCCGCGGCCCCGGCCGCAGCCGAGAGGCGCCCGCCGGCGCTCGCCCGTGGCGCCCGATCCCGCACCCGCGCGGTCGCTCCGGACGAGATTCCGCTCCTGACCGAACGCGACCTCGATCCGGGATTGCGGGGCGCCGGGAGCGATACGGGGAGGGATCTCTTCGATTTCCGGGAGCCGACTCCGACCCCTCCTCCGGTTCCCACGCCGGCGCCGACGATCCCCCCGATGTTCGGTCCTTCGGGTCCGCCGACGCCCACGCCGACTCCGGCGCCGCCGCAGATCACGTTCACGCTGATCGGAATCTTCGGCCCGAGCGACCACCCGATCGCGGCGATCCAGTTCGGCAGCGAGATCGAAAACGTTCGCGAGGGAGAGGTCGTCCACCAGCTCTTTCGAATCCAGAAGATCGGTTACGAGTCGATCGACGTCGGATTCGTCGGCTTCCCGCCGACCGAATCGCGCCGGATCGGAATCACCCCATGAAGCGTGAAACGTCAAACGTAAAACGGAAACCGAATCCGTTGTTGGGGTTCGGACGTTTCACGTTTCACGTTTTACGTTTTACGAAGAAAGGCTCGCTATCGCGATGAAGAAACGAATTCACCTGAGTGTCGCGCTCGCTGGAATGCTGGCACTCCTCGTCGGCTGCACCGGCTCTCGCGCCTATCGCGAAGCCCGCGAAGAGGAAACTCTCCAGCACTGGGACCTGGCGGTGCTGAAGTACTCGCGCGCCGTTCAGCTCGATCCGGAGGAGCCCCACTACAAGGTCGCTCTCGCGCGGGCGCGATTGAAGGCGTCGCAGTTCCACTTCGAGAAGGGGAAGCTCTATCGATCCTCCTCGAGACCGGAGCTCGCGGTCGTCGAGCTCGAGCAGGCGGTGCTCCTCGACCCGACCAACCAGTACGCGGAAGTCGAACTGCGGAAGGCGCGCGAAGATGCGGACAAGGCGATCGCCGAGCGGACCGGAGAGACGCGTCTCGAGAGCTTGAAGCGGCAAGTCCGCGGCGCCCGCGCCAAGATGCCCATCCTGGAGCCGGCGAGCGACCACCCCATCAACCTGAACTTCCCGCAGCCCAAACCGGTCAAGCAGATCTACAAGGCCCTCGGCGACGCCGCCGGGATCAACGTGATCTTCGACCCGCAGCTGAAGGACGAGAACGTCACGATCGTTCTGACCAACATGGAGTTCCAGCGGGCGCTCGAGACGCTGATGCGGCAGGAAAACCACTTCTACAAGGTCATCGACGACCGGACGATCCTGGTCGCCGCGGACACTCCGGCGAACCGCAAGACGTACGAGGACCTCGTCATCCGCACGTTCTTCCTCTCCAACGCCGACGTCACCGAGGTCGCCAACTCGCTCCGGTCACTGCTGCAGACGACGCGGATCTCGGTGAACAAGGCGGAGAACTCGATCACGCTGCGCGACACGGCGGACAAGGTGGCGATCGCGGAACGGATCGTGGAGCAGAACGACAAGCAGCTGGCGGAGGTCGTCGTCGACGTCGAACTGCTTCAGTTGAATACCACGAAGACGCAGGACCTGGGCGTGCTCCTCTCCGCGTACGAGTCGAAGGCGTCGCTCATCGCTCCGGGTGGCAAGAACGACTTCGGCGCCGACGTTCCGGAAGGCAACTTCACGTGGGACCAGCTGAAGGACATCTCGATCCGGTCCTTCGGGTTCACACTCCCGTCGATCACGTACTCCTTCATCAAGAACAACACGGACGCCGAGCTCCTCGCGAAGCCGCAGCTGCGAATCTCGGAGGGTCAGAAGGCGCAACTCGTCATCGGCGACCGCGTGCCGATCCCCACGACCACCTTCAATACCGGAACGACGGTCGGCGGCAACATCGTGCCGGTCACGTCGTTCCAGTACCAGGACGTCGGCATCAAGATCGAAGTCGAGCCGCGCGTGCACCACAACAAGGAGGTGACGCTCAAGCTCACGATCGAGGTGTCGAACCTGAACGGATTCGTGGAGGTGCAGGCGGGCCAGAGGCAGCCCATCATCGGCACCCGGACGATCGCGTCGAGCATCCGCCTGAAGGACGGCGAGACGAACCTCCTCGCCGGGCTCTTCCGGACGGACAAGAGCGCGACGACGAACTCGGTCCCGTTCCTCGGGGATATCCCGATCCTCGGCCGGCTCTTCTCGAAGAAGGCCACGACCGACGGGCAGACGGACCTCGT
>JBKPMI010000217.1:0-5763 GCA_046732075.1 Acidobacteriota bacterium
ATCTCACGAGCCTGCGGGTCTCCCCGGATGGGAACCGGATCTCGTTCCTCGAGCACCCGCGGGGGGACGACCAGCGCGGCCTCGTCTGCGTCGTCGACCGTTCCGGCCGCAAGACGGACCTGACGGACGAGTGGCGGCAGCTGTATTGGACGCTCTGGAGTCCCACGGGCAAGGAGGTCTTTTTCGTCGGCAACCGCAGCGGGGAGGGTTGGAGCACGTGGGGGATCACGCTGGACCGCCGGCTGCGCGCGGCTACGTGGCTGCCGGGTCTGCAGGACATCTCGCAGGACGGCGTGGCCCTGGACATCGGCGCCTATCGAAACGTCCGCCGCGACGTCCTCGCCCTCGTTCCCGGCGCGGCGAAGGAGACCAACCTCTCCTGGCTCGGAGAGTCCGACGCCGTGGACCTCTCGCGAGACGGCCGACTCCTTCTCTTCTATGCATACAACCAGATGGCTGCCGAGAGCTTCCAGACCTTTCTTCGCAAGACCGACGGTTCGGACGCAACGCTGCTCGGCGAAGGCAAGGCTCTCGCGCTTTCTCCCGACGAGAAGTGGGCTCTCGTCACGCGGCCGCATCCCGCACCTCATCTCGCGCTGCTGCCGACGGGCGCGGGCGAGGTGCGGGAGCTTCCGGGCGGCGGCGCCGCCTTTCAGTATCATTGGGCCACGTTCTTTCCGGACGGCCGGCGGATCCTGATCGCCGCGGAGGAAAGAGGGAAAGCGCCCCGCTCGTACATTCAGGACTTGTCCGGTGGCCCGCCGCGTCCATTCGCCGAAGAGGGGATGCGGGCCACGCTCGTCTCGCCCGACGGCCGCGAGATCGCCGGCTCGACCCTCGAGGGTCTGCACCTGATCTACCGCGCGGACGGCGAGGGCCGGGCGCGCGCGATCGTGGGCGCGGATCCGGGGGACTCTCTCGTCGCGTGGAATGGGGACGGCAAGTCGATCCTGGTTCGCGGGGCGGAGGAGCGGCCGCTCACGTTGTACCGGATCGATCTCGAGAGCGGACGGCGGGAACGGTGGAAGGAGCTCGGTCCGACGGACGCGGCCGGATTCCTGGAGTTCGGCGCCGGGCCGAAGGGAATCCGCGTGACTCCCGACTTCCAGTACTACGCCTACACCTTCTACACCGACCTCGAGAGCCTGACGATGACGGAGCTCGGAAAAGGGTGGTGGAAGTAGACCGCCGACCCTCGGGCGCTCGAGAGCGTGTCTTTCGATTCGGTTGCGGTTTCCTGATCGAAATCCGGTTTGCTCCTCCTCGGTTCGAGGCGTAAGAAATGTAGCTGTGGAAGGAGAGCCCGGAGCGGGTGTGATCGAATGTCATCAATCGTTCACCAAGCGAAGCGTAGACAGGGCCAGGACATCCGAGGGGAGGAGTAAATGAAACGGCTTCCACTTCTGGCGGCGATCGTCGTGGGTGTGCTCGCTCTCGGCCCGGGACGGGCGGCCGGCTGCGGGGACAAGTTCGTTCTGATCGGCGGCGGCGCCCGCGTCAATCGCTCGAAGTTCCCTTCCCGCGTGCTCGTGTTCATGAACCCGGGGTCGCGGATTCCGGCGGCGGAGAAGGAGTTCCACGTCGAGGCGACGCTGGCAGCTGCCGGGCACAAACCGAAGGTCGTGGAGAGCGAGGCCGAGGTGGAGAAGGCGCTCGCGTCGGGTCAGTACGACCTCGTGCTCGCCGACCTCGCCGACGTGCCGATGCTCCGGAAAGAGTGCAGCTCCAGCGCTTCGAAGCCGGCGGTTCTGCCGCTCCTGTACAAACCGACAGCCGAGGAGCTTGCCGCCGCCGAGAAGGAAGCGAACTGTCTCGTCCGGCCTTCGAAAAAGAGCAGCGATCTGCTGGCGGTCATCGACGAGACGATGCAGAGCCGGCAAAAGGGATTGGCGCCGAATTGTCCTCCGCCCCGATAGGTCGGCGATGAAGGACAGTCGGATGAGAAGCGCTTCGATCCTCCTGCTCTGCGGCTTGCTCGCCGTCTGCTGCGCGCCGCCGGCGCTCGCGCAGGCCTGGCTGCCGCCGAAAGGAGAGGTGTCTCTGGCGCTCGGCTACGGCAACGTCTTCGTCAACAAGCACTACCTCGGGACGTCCGCCAATCCGGGAGACAACGTCGAAAACGACTTCGGACACATCCGCTCCCAGAGCATTCAGCTCGCGCTGGGATATGGCCTGAGCGACCGGCTCGCGATTTCTGCCTCGCTTCCCTACATCCTGACCAAGTACTACGGGACTCCGGGCCAGAATTTCTTTCCCCACACGATTTCCGTCGACGATGGCCGGTATCACGGGATCTTTCAGGATTTCCGGTTTGACCTCGACTACCAGCTCCTGCGTGGGCCTGTCGCCGTCGCGCCCTTCTTCGCGGCGGTCATTCCTAGCCACTCGTATACCTACTTCGCGCACGCGGCCGGCGGCAAGAATCTCCACGAGTATCTGCTTGGATCGAGTTTCGGGGCGCGGCTCGACCAGGTACTGGCCGGCAGTTACGTCGAGCTGACTTATTCCTACGCCTTCGTGGAGCGCGTGCTGGGCATCCATCATGACCGCAGCAATGCCTTCCTGGAGCTGGGCTATTTCCTGACGCCTTCTCTCTCCCTGCGCGGAATCGCCACCGGTTTCTACACGCACGGAGGAATCAACGGCGTTGCGGCAGATCGGCTCCCGCCGCCCCAGATCTTCCTGCACCATGATCAGATCGGCCACGAGTCCGGCATCAGTGCCGGGGGCGGACTCTCCTATGTCCTGACGGGCTCCGTCGAGGTCTACGGCACCTACCTCACGCAGCTTCAGGGCCGGGGCGGACACAAGCTCAAGGACTCGCTGAGCCTCGGGGTGACCTACAACTTCTCGCCGACGCAGCTGTTGCGTCGCGCCTTCCCTCCAAGACCCGTCCCGACGCCATGAGCCGCGCCGCCCGTTCCGCCGCCGTTGCCCTTGCACTCCTCGCGACTCCCCTGGCCGTCACGGGCCTCAAGGTCGGCGCGATCGCGCCGGGGTTCGAGATGACGACGATCGAAGGGCGGCATTTCTCGCTCGCCGAAGAGGAGAAGACCCACACGGGTGTCGTCGTCCTGTTCCTCTCGACGATCTGTCCCTACTCCAACTACTACAACGACCTGATCCGCGCCCTGGCCGCCGACTTCGGAAAACGGGGGATCGCCTTCGTGGGAGTCAACTCGGGGACCATGGAGTCGGCGGAGGAGGCCCGGACACACGCGCGTGAGCACGGGCACACTTTCGACATCATCAAGGACCCCGAGAGTCGCATCGCGGATCTCCTGGACGCGCGGCGAACTCCGGAAGTCTTCCTCCTGGATTCCCGCGGAATTGTTCGCTACCACGGGCGGATCGCCTCGAAGATTTCCTCTCCCGATCTGAAGTCCGCGATCGAGGCGTTTCTCGACGGCCGCCCGATTCGTCCTGCCGAGACGAAGGCGTTCGGCTGCGCGATCCCGCGAAGCTAGCAACAACGCTGCCCCAGAGTCGCCGGGTCGCGCATCGCTCGCGATGCGCTCGACCGGATCGCGTCGGAGGTCGGGCGGTGTCCATGACGTTTCGGTTGCAGATTCCTGATCGAAATCCGAGTTGACCGTATCGGAGCGAAGGCCCGTAATGCTCGAAGAAAGGAGATCGCCGATGAAGTTTCACCGCGTGATCGCTTCGCTTCTGGTTTTACTCCTGGTACCGGGATTCGCATTCGCCGGCAAGCCCGACATCGATCCTTCGTGGGTCGACGGCCAGATCGTCTACATGATCGGACCGCACCTGATTACCAACCCCAACCCCAGCCTTTACGCCCAGGCCGAAGAGCTGTACCTGCTGGTCTATCCGATCAACCCGACCGGCTCGACGACGCTCGGAGCCTTGACCCTGCCATCGGGCTATCAGCCCAACTGCGATCCCTGCTTCCATCCCGGCATTCCGCTGGAATTCTCGTATCACGACCATGTCCTGACGGGCGCCCCCGGCTTGGGAACTCACGGAACGGCGGGTGAGTTCCTGGCTCCCTGGAAAATCATCCTGCTGGTCTACAACCCGGAGGTCGCGCTCAGCCCGACCTTCACGCCGGTCACGAGCGCCAGGGACATCGACGCCGCGGAGACGGCTGGCGCGTTCCTGCCGATCAATCCCGGTGCGCCCAACCAGTACGAGATCGAAACGGGCACTGTTCTGATCTGCCCCTTCGTCTCGCCCAACGCCTGAGAAGACTCGCGCAATCGTGGCGGCCGCTGCCGGGCGGCCGCCACGGTCGTGCCATCAGCCCACTCCCACCTCGAGCCCCCGCCTCTCCGCCTTCACCGGAAGCACCGACCCGTCGCCCAGTCCGGCGAGGGCATCGCGTACCGCGGGTGTCCGTTCGGGCGGCGCAAGGAAGATCACGCATCCCCCTCCCCCCGCCCCGCACGCCTTGCCGCCCCACGCTCCGGCCTCGCGGGCGGCGGCGATCGCGCGTTCGATCGCGGGCGAGGAGACCACCGGGGCGAGGTCCCGGCGCGCGGACCACTCCCGGTCGAGCGCTTCTCCCATCCCGGGAAAGTCGCCCCGCCGCGCGGCCGCCGCCATGTCGCGAGCGGCTGCGGCGATTCGGTCGAGCGAGGCCGCGACCGCGGCGTCCCCCTCCAGGCGCCGCCGGAAGACCTCCCAGTTGTTCATGCCGGAGGAGTGCGCCGCGCCCGTGTCGTAGAGCGTCAGGTGCTCCTCCCACTCGGCCGGCCGGACGTCCAGCCGCTCGGCCACCGTGCGGCCGGTCCCGAACCACAGGCAGTGGAGCGCGCCCCCGAACGCGGAGTAGTAGTCCTGGACTCCGGCCGGCTTGCCCAGGACCCGCGTCTCGACGTCGCGCACGAGCTCGACCCCCTCGAGCGCGGCTCCGGCGAGTTGCGACAGGGCGGCGGCGACCGCGACCGCGAGCGCCGACGAGCCGCCGAGGCCCGACCCGAAGGGTACGCCGGAGCGGTACTCGACCTCGACCGGTGAGTCCGGGAGGATCTCCTCCACGAGCGCGGCCACGAGCGCGGTCCGGGGATCTGCCGCGAGCAAGTTCGCGGAGGCGGCGACGACGTCGATCTCCCGGTCGGGCGAGATCAGGCGCACGCCGTTCCGGGCCCGCCGGACCCGGCAGGACGCACGGCGATCGATCGCGAGGTTGACGGTCACGGAGCCGCGGTGCAGGACGTGGAGCGGCCAGAGATCCAGCGTCCCGCCCGCGAGGTCGACCCGCGCCGGGGCCGAAGCCTCGACCGTCTTCGAAGTCACTGCGGTGGATTGTAGGGGGGAAGCGGCCGGAGCCGCGGTGTTCAGAGGATGGTCGACAGCCGATCGCGGATGGCTATTTCAGTATCCGACCCGGCTCGCGCGCAGAAAACCGGACTGGGGAAATGCCGTTCCCTCGAGCGTCGCGGAGCGTCCGAGATCCGCGTCGCCGGTCTCGCGATCGCGGGTCATCAACCGCCAGATCTCGCCGTTGTCCGCACAGAAGCCGGGGACGTGCACGTGATCGCCGACGGGCTGGAGTCCGGCGGCGGCGCGGGCTTCGCACTCGACGCAGACGAAGGTGCCGGTCATCCGCGTCGAGACGAACGTGATCGGCGTCGCGGCGTTTGCGGCTTCCGCGAAGTGATCCGGAGCTTCGGCGGTTCGACGCGGCGCCGGACCGTCCGCGACGAGCGGAACGACGAGGAGCGCCACCGCGGCGGCGAAGAAGTACGAAGCGGTCCGGGGACGCGACGGCTCGTACGGCGCAAACGGGAGCATCTGAAG
>JBKPMI010000218.1:0-2825 GCA_046732075.1 Acidobacteriota bacterium
GTTCATGCCGCTCTGGAACATGTGGTGTCCCCACACGATCCAGCCGAGCCCCGCGATCCCGAGGATCGAGTACGCCATCGCTCGGTAACCGAAGATCGGCTTGCGGGAGAACACCGGCAGGATCTCCGAGGTGATCCCCATTGCCGGCAGGATCATGATGTAGACCTCGGGGTGCCCGAAGAACCAGAACAGGTGCTGCCAGAGGAGCGCCTGTCCCCCGCCGGCGTTGGTGAGCGGCTGACCCGAGATCACGAGGCCCTTCGGCAGGAAGAACGTCGTGCCGAGCACCCGGTCGAAGAGCAGCATGATCATCGCGCCCGAGAGGACCGGCAGCGCGAGGAGCAGGAGGATCGCGGTCACGAAGAGCGCCCACACCGTCAGCGGAAGGCGGAAGAACGTCATCCCCGGGGCGCGGAGGTTGATGACCGTGGTGATGAAGTTCACGGCCGTCAGGAGGGACGAGATCCCCAGGACGAGGAGCGAGATCAGCCAGAGAGTCTGACCCTTCGGGGCGATCGCGGAGAGCGGAGCGTACGAGGTCCACCCTCCCCCGGCCGCGCCCCCCGTCACGAAGAAGGACCAGATGATGAGCACTGCTCCCGGCACCGCCGTCCAGAAGGACAGCATGTTCAACGTCGGGAACGCCATGTCGCGGGCGCCGATCTGGAGCGGAACGACGAAGTTGCCGAACGCGCCGATCAGGATCGGCATGACCGCGAAAAAGATCATGATCGTCGCGTGCATCGTGAAGAGCGAGTTGTAGAACTCGGGCAGCATCACGCCGCCCGGCATTCCCTCGGGCGCGAGCTTTCCCATGAAGGCGATCGGCTTGCCGGGCCACGCGAGCTGCCAGCGGACGAGGGTCGCGAGGAGCCCGCCGATCACGAGCATGAAGAGCGCGTAGAACAGGTACTGCTTCCCGATGACCTTGTGGTCGAGCGAGAAGATGTACTTGCGCCAGAACGACGTCGGCTCGGGATGGACGCCCGGAGGAAGCTCTCGGACGACGGCGACGGAACTCATGAGGCGGCCTCCCTGGCGGTCTCCGCCAGCCAGCGGTCGAATTCCTCGGCGCTCTCGACCGTGACGAATCCCTTCATCCGGAAGTGGCCCAGGCCGCAGAGCTCCGCGCAGGCGATCTCCCAGTGGCCGGTGCGCGTCGCCTCCAGCCAGATCCGGGTCGTCATTCCGGGGACCGCGTCCTGCTTGACGCGGAACTCCGGCAGAAAGAACGAGTGGATGACGTCCTTCGAGTGAAGCGTCACGACGAGCGCGCGCCCGACCGGGAAGTGGAGCTGGTTCAGAGTCACCACGTCGTCGGCGTTTCCGAAGACGCCGTCCGGGCCGGGATAGTGGATGTTCCAGGCGAACTGCTCCGCCGTGATCTCGACGTGCATCGCCTCCTTCGGGATGTTCTGCTTGATTTCCGCCCAGCTCCGACGGGAGAGGAGGGCGAGCACCACGCAGATGACGGCCGGCACGATGGTCCAGATGACCTCCAGCCGGTTCGAGCCGTGCGTGTAGTGCGCGGGGCGCCCCTCGCGATGCCGGTATCGGAAGAGGAAGACGAGGAGCGTGGTCTCGACGAGGAGGAAGATGATCCCCGTGATCCAGAGGATCAGCCGGAAGAGGCCGTCGATCTGCCCGCCGAACGTCGAAACGTTCTCTGGAAGCTTCAACCAGAAGGGGAGCGCCGACGCGAACGCCGGCACGGCCGCGGCGACGAGCGCGCCGAGTGCGACCCGGACGCCCCGACCTCGCGGCGCGAGACGATTCACGGCGCCGGCTAGCCCTTGAAGCTGAAGTCGACCGTCTTGGACTCCGATCCCGAGATCGTCACGTTCTGGGTCTGCGCGCCGTACTTCTCCTGCCAGGCCTCGATCACGTAGTTGCCGGGCGGCACGTTCTTGATCTCGAACGTGCCCTGCTCATTGGTGACCGCGAAGAAGGGGTGGTTGACGACGCCGGCGTACGCCCCCATCCACTTGTGCACGTCGCACTTGAAGTGGACCGGCACCTCGGCCGTGTCGAACTTCTTCAGCGTCTCCATGCCCTTGAACGGCTGGCCGATGTTGAACTCCGGGTTCTTCTTCGGAAGCGCGTGGATGTTGTGCAGAGTCGAATCGCTGTTCAGGATCTTCAGAGGCTGGCCGGCCTGGATCCCGAAGATGTGCGGGTGGTACTGGCAGCCCTGCTGATCGATCGTGACCGGCGTGGTCGGCGCGGGATACGTCCCGGACACGCCCTCCTTGATGTAGACGAACACCCATTGCAGAGTGTTGTTCGGATTGACCACGACCTCCTGCGAGTACACCGGCTCGGCGTGAGCCGACTTGCAGAAAGCGTCCGCCTCCATCTTGATCTTTTCCATCGTGGGCGCGGTGCCCGCGAAAGCGACCTTGCCCGTGATCGTCCCGCTTCCCGCGGCTGCCGGAGCCGCGGGCGCAGCGGCCGGAGCCGCGGCAGGAGCCGCGCCGGCGGCGGGGGTCGGTTCTTCATCTTCGAGCAGAGCGTCCTCGTCCTTGCCGCCGCCGCAGCCGATGAACGAGACGGGTATCGCGAGTGCCAGAACCAGAACGAGAGCGCGCTTGACCATCGGTACTCCTTCGAGAAGTCTCCGAGAAGGACGACTGCGAAAAGGGGACAGATTTATTTCCTGACTACGCCGGGCGCCTGGAAAATAAATCTGTCCCCAAATCCGCGGGGATCATAGGAGAAGCGCGGACTTCATTTCAAGCCGACTCGATCGCGGCCCTTTGATATCGTGCCCGAAAAGACGTGCCTTCCGCGCGAATCGAAGCGATCGCCCTCGCGAAGTCGTACCC
>JBKPMI010000219.1:0-2056 GCA_046732075.1 Acidobacteriota bacterium
CGAGATAGTCGCGCAGCTTCTGGCTGCGCGACGGGTGGCGCAGCTTCGACAGCGTCTTCGATTCGATCTGCCGGATCCGCTCACGCGTGACACCGAACTCGCGGCCGACCTCCTCGAGCGTCCGCGGGTGGCCGTCGATAAGGCCGAACCGGAGCTGGATGACCTTCTTCTCGCGCTCCGACAGCGTGTGCAGCACCGACTCGAGCTGCTCCTGCAGCAGGATGAAGCTGGCGGCGTCGACGGGGACGACGGCCTCGGAGTCCTCGATGAAGTCTCCGAGCTGTGAGTCCTCCTCCTCGCCGATCGGTGTGTGGAGCGACACCGGCTCCTGCGACACCTTGAGGATCTCGCGCACCTTCTCGGCCGGGATTCCCATCTGCGTGCCGATCTCCTCGGGGCTCGGCTCGCGCCCGAGGTCCTGGAGTAGCTGGCGCTGGATCCGCACGAGCTTGTTGATCGTTTCGACCATGTGCACGGGGATGCGGATCGTCCGGGCCTGGTCGGCGATCGCACGCGTGATGGCCTGACGGATCCACCACGTGGCGTAGGTCGAGAACTTGAAGCCCTTGGAGTGGTCGAACTTCTCGACCGCACGGATCAGGCCGAGGTTGCCCTCCTGGATCAGGTCGAGGAACAGCATCCCGCGCCCGACGTACCGCTTGGCGATCGAAACGACGAGCCGGAGGTTGGCCTCGATCAGCTTCTTCTTGGCAAGCTGGCCGTCGCGCTCGACGCGGCGGAGGAAGTCCTCGAGGTCCTCGCGCGTCTTGGGCTTCCACGACTTGGGGGTCCGGTCGCGGCCGATGCCCTCGACCTTGCCGAACTTCTCGAGCTGGTGGTCGCGGATGGCGACGACCTCCTCGATCACGGTCTTCAGGCGCTTCGGGTCGACCTTGTCCTCGAGCTCGGCCTGCGCCTGCAGCTCGGTGGCGAGCTCCCCCGCCTCGATGCGGCGTGCGAGGTCGACCTCCTGCGCCGCGGTGAGGAGCGGGACCTTGCCGATCTCCTTGAGGTACATCCGGACCGGGTCGTTGGTCGGCGCCTTCAGAAGATCGACGTCGATGCGTGCGGCCGCGACGCTGTCGCCGAGCTCGTCACCCGGAACCTCGATGACTTCGATCCCCTCGCCGCGCAGGTGCTCCTCGACCTGCGTCAGGAACTCCTCGAGCTGTTCGGGGGTGAAGTCGTCGACGGGGACCGACTCGAGCAGATCTTCGGAGGTCACGAACCCGCGCTCTCGTCCGCGGGCGGTGATCGCTTCCTTGGCTTCGTCCAAACCTAGGTCGCGGGCCGGTGTGCTCAATGGCTCTCCTCGGGCGAGGTGGTCCTCAGGAACCTGGGAAGTGTACGAAACGAGCAACCCGGCGACCCATGACCGTTCGGCCCCTCTAGACGAGGTCTCCGTGTCGCTCGCGAAGACGGCGCAGCTCGCCGTCGGCGGCGATCAGTTCCTGGAACAGCGAGTCGTACCCGTCGTCCGACGTCGGATTCATCTTCTGCAACCGTTGTCGGAGCGACGCGCTCCTGCGCTTGAGCGCGAATTCCTGCAAGCGCGTCCAGACGTCGAGGGCGTACGCGGTCGTCGGCTCGCCGTCGAGCGGCTCGAGCGCCAGCGCCGGCATCGAGCCGGCGACGCGATCGCCCGTCGCGTCGTTCGCAGACACGATGGCGCGCACGTCACCGTCGGCCTTGCGGAGCGCCTCGAACAGCTTGCGGTGCTGCGCCGACTGGAAATGCTCGTCCGCAAGCTTGGGCGCGAGCTCCGTGTAGATGTCGGACGACCGCGCGAGCAGCCGGAGCATCTCGCGCTCGACCCTCTCATGGACGGACGCCCGCCTGATCGCCTGCTGGACCTCGACCGGGCGGCCCGCCTGCTTGCGCTCGAGCGCGAGCATGACCGAGGTGTCGGAGACGCGCGCGAGCTCGGCCAGGGCGTGGCCGTACTCGCGCTGGCGGACCGGGTCCTGGAGGCCCTCGAGGATCGGGAGGGCCTCCGCGACGGCCGCGCTCTGGCCCTCGACCGTGCCGAGGTCGTGCCGGGCGACGGTGCGGCGCA
>JBKPMI010000220.1:0-2887 GCA_046732075.1 Acidobacteriota bacterium
GTCTAGAACTCGACGCGGAACCCCAGCTCGTAGCTCCGGGGCCGCTGCCATGCCGTGGCGAAGTTGAAGCGCGGGTTCGTCGGGTCGTCGACGGTGCCTCCGTCCCCGACGTTGCCATCGCGCTGGATCGCGATCTCGGTGTTGAGGATGTTGAATACCGACCCGATGACTCCGAGGCGCACCTGCCCGATGACGAAGTCCTTCTGGAGCTGCGCGTCCCACCGGTAGTAGTCGGGCAGCCGCCGCGACCCGCGCGGCTCGAGGAACTCGTCGCCGTAGGGAGCATCGGGCGCCGGGCGCGTCACGTTGTACGCGAGCCCGCTGTCCCAGTACACGCTGGTGCCGGCGAAGAGATCCCACGGCAGCCGGACGTAGCCGTCCAGCTTGACGACGTGGCGAGCGTCATCCGACGTGTAGCCGTAGCGGTTCACGAAGTGATCCGGGAAGAAGTCGAAGTCGGTGCCGGTGTTCTGGGTGTACTCGACCGAGCTGCGCGACTTGGAGAGCGTGTACGAGAAGATCCAGCTCATCGCGTTGGTCGGCCGGCTCTCGACCTTGAAGATCAGGCCGCGGTAGTCGGACTTCAGGACGTCGTCGAGGCCGTGCGGGCGGTTCGTCAGCTCGTAGCGGCTGCAGTCCGCGTCCGCGCAGCTGTCTTCGAACATGTGACGGTTGCGGCGGTATATGCCGGTCACGTCGAGGCTCGTGTTCTTGAAGATCCGCTGGGTGATCCCTCCCGAGACCTGCTGCGAGTAGGTCGGCCGCAGGGACGGGTCGAGGATGTTGCCGGAGGGGCCCCCGAACGCACCGAGGAAGTCGTACCCCTCCCCGTTGAACAGGAAGGCGGAGAGGACCGTTCCCTGGCGGGCCAGGAAGCCCGGCAGCGTGAGAGCCGTGTCCTCCATGAACTCGCCGGCGTTCGCCTTCAGGATCGTCGTGGAGTTGTTGAAGACGTCCCACGACACGCCCACGCGGGGCTGGATGCGGGTGAAGCTCTTCACCTTCTCGTCGTTCTCGAGGTAGTACTTGACCTCGTCGTAGCGGGCGCCCAGCTTCGCCGTAACGCTCGGCACCGGCCGCCACTCGTCCTGGACGTAAAAGGCCATCCCGTGCGCCTTGAACGTCTGTTCCGGGACGTCGGTGTAGACGAGGTAGAGGAACGGATCCCCCGCCGCGGGCTCGTCGATGGCGCCGCAGGTCGCGCCGGCGGGCTGGCCGAAATCCGTCGAGCACATGCCCGGATCGATGGGCGTGCCCGTGACGTTGTTGACGCTCTTGAATTTCGTCCACTCGAGATCCGTCCCGACCTTGAAGAGGTGGCTACCCAGGAAGTTCGCGATGTAGCTCGTCGAGCCGAGCGCCTGGAAACGGGGCCGCTTGGCGTGCTGGATGTTCGTGTAGTTGACGGACTGGATGCCCGTCACC
Source organism: Acidobacteriota bacterium (assembly GCA_046732075.1). Lineage (GTDB taxonomy): Bacteria > Acidobacteriota > Thermoanaerobaculia > UBA5066 > Gp7-AA6 > Gp7-AA6. The sequence goes on from JBKPMI010000220.1 coordinate 1,426, forward strand.
TGGTCGATGACGCCCGTGGTGTCCTCGTCGCCGCTCTGGGGGAAGGCATCGAGCTTGTTGTTGACGTATCCGGCCTGCAGGTTCGCGAGCCAGTTCGGGGTCAGGACCGCGTCGTAGCTGCCGTTGTACACCGTCAGGTCCTGCGTCTGCTTGTAGCCGGCCTCCCGGGTATAGAAGGAGCTGTCCTCGGCATGGTCGACGTCGGCCGTCTCGCTGTTGAACTTCAATGCGAGGGTCTGGTTCGGCGCCGGGGTCGCGGTCACCTTTCCGAAGACCGTCCAGCCCTTGAATTCACGGCGCCCGGGCTGGAACCCGAAGAGGTCCGGACGCTGCCGGGTGAAGTCGGGCCGCTCGACGGAGCCGAAGAACCAGATGCGGTCGCGCAGGATCGGTCCGCCGAGCGTCGCGGCCGGAGAGAGGTTCTTGAAGTCCTCGTTGTCCCGGTCGTAGCGCAGCCGGTCCGTGCCCGGTGGGAAGTCGCGCTTCTTCGATCCTTGCTCCGTCAGCTTCTCCGACTGGTACCGCGCGTCGAGCGTGCCGTGGAAGCTGTTGCCGCCCGACTTCGTGATCACGTTGATGATCCCGCCGATCGCCTTGCCGTACTCGGCCTCGAAGCCGCTCGTCTGCACCGCGATCTCCTGGATCGAGTCGAAGGTGAAGTTTGACGTGAACGTGTGCGTGACCGGATCGGTCGTGTTGAGGCCGTCGATCAGGAACGAGTTCTGGCCGAAGTTCGAGCCGAAAAACGACGGGTTGCCGCCGGACCCGGCCTGGCTTCCCGCTCCCGGCGCCTCGAGGACGACCGTCTGATACGAGCGGTTCGCGAGACCGATCGTCGAGTACTTGAGGTGGTCTTCCTTCAGGTTCACCTGGGTGTTCGTCCGCGTCGGGTCGATGACGACGGTCTCGCCGCTGACCTCGACGGATTCCGCTACGCGGGCGAGCGCCAGCGTGACGTTGACCTTGGTCGCCGTGTCGAGCGCGATCACGAGGTCCGTGCGGACGGCCTTCTCGAACGATGCGATCTCGTAGTCCGCGCGGTACGTGCCCGGCGGCAGCAGCGGGAAGCTGTACTCCCCGGCGGCGTTGGTGGTGACGGTGCGCGTCCCCTGGAGCGAGGGGCTCGAGATGGTGACGTTGACCCCCGGCAGCGCGCTGCCGTCGGCGTCCGTCACCGTGCCGAAGAGAGTTCCGGTCGTCGCGGCAAAGGCGCTTCCTGCCGTCAGGAGCAGGACAGCGACCGCCGCCGCGGCGAAGCTTCTAAATCGTCTGTTCATCTGTGTTCCTTTCCTCTGTTTATCGTGTCCGTGTCCCATGTCCCATGTCCCATGTCTTGTTAGAACCGGAGTCCCACCGAGAACCGGAACGTCCTCGGCAGCTGGTAGGCGTCGCGGCCGATCGCCTTCCCGAAGTTCGCGGCGTACGTGAAGTCCCTGCCCTCGACCGGCGGCTGCGACGGATC
>JBKPMI010000221.1:0-6066 GCA_046732075.1 Acidobacteriota bacterium
GAGCTCTTTCAGAAGCTCTCGCCGGTGCTCCACGGCCAGCCCTGGTACAAGTACGACATGCACCACGTCCTGTGGGAACCGAGGCTCGGCGCGCGCCGGTTCTTCGAGCTCTATGCCGAGACATGGAGGCGTTCCATCCTCAACACGGGCGGAGAAAAGCGGCTCATCGACTGGATGCGCCAGGTGCGCCCCGCGGACGTTCCCTATATCACGCGCGTTCTCCTCCGGACGCAGCGCATGATGCGGGCGCAGGCGTACCTGGACGAGCACGATTCGTCGTCGGTGACGGTCCCGGAGATTCCGACGGACGCGGTGCGGGCTTAGCCCGGCCGGGTGCTGCTCGACTCCGTCTTCCCCGAATTCGACGTCGCGAAACGGCACCGGGTCTCGATCCGTGCGTCGCGCCAGCGGGTCTTCGACGCTCTCGTCCGCTACGACTTCGGCGAGTCTCGCGTCACCCAGGTCCTGATGGCCCTGCGGGGCTACGGGACCCGCGTGCGTCGCGCGAACGCGCAGGCTCCGGCGACGCTCCCGGACTCGCTCGCGCGATTCGGTTTCATGCCACTGGCGGAAGCGCCGGGGGAGGAGATCGTGTTCGGTCTCGTCGGGCAGTTCTGGCGGCCTTCCGGGGGACTGCGGTCCCTGACGGCGACGGAGTTCGGCGAGTTTCACGAGCCCGGCTTCGCCAAGGCCGCATGGAATCTGCTCTGCCGGCCGACGGACGATCCCGGCGTCACCGAGCTCTCGACCGAGACACGCGTGCTCTGCTACGGCGACGCCGCGCGGCGCAAATTCCTTCTCTACTGGTACGTGGTCGAGCGGTTCTCGGGGCTCATCCGCTGGAGCCTGCTCCGTGGCGTCAAACGCGCCGCGGAGCGCGGCTGATCGCTCCTACTTCTTCCGCGCGTACTTGAAAACGCCGGTTTCTTCCTTGCCGTCCCTGCGGTGCGTCCACTCCTGCGTGAAGTGATCCGCGTCGTCGAACTTCACGACCAGCTTCCGCATGTGCTCGGCGTTGGGAGAGAGCAGCCCGGTCGCGTCGACGAAATCGAACGCCAGGCTCTTCGGATCTGCGGCGGCCGGCGCCTGTGCGCGCATCCGGGGCTGATTTCCCTCGGAGCAGTAGTGGGTCATCATGACGCGCGATCCGTCCGGGTAGTACATCGTGATCATTTCCGAGTGATCCGGAGCGTCCATCCGCTCCATCAACGACGTTCCACCCGACACCAGTGAGTAGGAGACCTTGACCGGCATGTTCATGTCCCCGTGGGCCATCGTGCCTTCCCAGTCTCCGACGAGCGACTTCATCTTTTCCCACGCCGGGTTCGTGCCCGGCACCGCCGGAGCGGCGACCGCCACGACGAGGAGAAAAGCGAACAGGATCGACATCCGACGAATCGGTTTCATCGAGCGCTCCTTTCCGAAAGTCGCAGCTTAGCCGCTGTGCGACCGGACCGGCGAGCGCTGCCGGCTCGGGAAGACGATCGGCTGGCGGTTCGGGGTCGGCGGCGGCGCGAGCTCGATGCTCGCCCGGTGGGCGCAGCCCCGCTTGTCCGTCGTGATCACCCCGTAGAGGCTGGGCTCCTCCGGACAGACCGAGATCGACGCAGAAGTCTGTCCTTCCGGCAGCCAGGAATAGGACGCGTAGCTCCGGTCGAGGGCAAGCGAGTACCCGCTGGGGCAGCTCGCGGCGGGCGTGACCGCGATCCGCGGCCGAGCGCCGCCCTCCGAGACGCTGATCTCGAATGCGCGCTCGGCCGAGGCGCCGACGGCGTCGGTCACGCGCGCAGTGAACGAGAAGGAGCCCTCGGCGAGCGGCTCGCCCGCGATCTCGCCGGAGGAGTCCATCCCGACACCCGGAGGCAGCGCTCCGTTCGAGATCGACCAGGAGTAGGGAGAGGTGCCGTTGTGCGCTGTGAGTGTGAACGCATAAGCGTCGCCGCAGGAGGCGGGGTCGACTTGCCGGGCGAGTGTGTCGACCGAGAGGCCTTCGGTGTACCGCACCGTCAGGGCGCCGCTCTCCTGGCTTCCGGTCACGATGAAGTCGTTCCCGGACAGAGCAAGTGCGGCCGGCGTTTCGTCCTGGCCGGCGTCGTAGTCGAGCGGGCCCCAGAGCGGGCTTCCGGAGGCGCCGCTGTACTTCACGATCTTCCAGTCCGCGTCCAATCCGTTGTGGAAGGGATGGACGACGATCGGGTTTCCCGCCGCGTCGAGCGACAAGAGGAGAAGACCCTCGACGTAACTGGAGGGGAGGCTCTCCACAGTCCACCGGAGCTCGCCGGTGGCGCCGGAATACTTGACCGCTGCCCACTGGAGCCCGTCCTGGCCGTGGAAGTCGCGGCCCGCGACGATGACATCGTTCGCGGCGTCGGTCCGGATCCGGGAGGGCTCGCCGAAGTCCCCCGCGCGTCCGATGGGGCCCCACAGGACGCCGCCGGTCCGGCCCGAGTACTTGACCGTCGCCCAGGTCGAGCTGGGACCCGGCGCGCGGCCCGTGACGACAAGGTCGCCGCTTGCGTCGACCGCGAGATCGATCGGATACCCCCCCGGATAGTCCGGCGCGAAAAGGACCGGTCCCCAGAGGATCGCGCCGCTCGCGCCGTCGTACTTCAGCGTTCCCCACGCGTACTGGTCCGTCTGCGTCCGGACCTGCGCGGCGACGAAGACGTTGCCCTGGCCGTCGGTCGAGACGAGCCGGCCGGAGCTCTCCGAGAACGTTCCCTCGATGGGCGGCGGCTGGAAGAGGATCGGCCCCCAGCGCACGGCTCCGGACGAGGCGTCGTATTTCACGAGAGCCCAGGTGTAGAGATTCGGCAGGGTGACCTGCCCGAGGACGACCGCGTTCCCCTGGGGATCGAGGGTCAGCGCCGCAGGGAGGTCTGTGCCGCCGGAGCCGTACCGAATCGGTCCCCAGACGACCGACCCGATCCGGCCGTCGTACTTCACCGTGCTCCAGTCGGAGTCGTTCCCATCTTGCGTCCAACTCGTCACGATCACGTCGTTCCGCCCGTCGAGCACGGCCGCCACCGGCTTCGAAGCCTGCGATGTCGACAGGAGTTGCGGTCCCCACAGGATCTCGCCGGTCGCTCGGCTCCTCTTCGTGACGTAGCCGTGATAACCGTACTGGAACGGATCGAAGTCCGACCAGATCTCGACGACGCTGCCTTCCGAATCCGCCAGCGTCGTCAACGGTTCCACGAGCGCGGTGAAGCGTTCGCCGAACGTGCGCGGCCCCCACAGGATCGACCCGTCGGACGCGCGGAAGCCGAGCGTTCGAGCGATCGTCCGCGCCGGCGATGCTTCGTCGAAAAAGGATCCGGTGACGGTGACGATTCCTCGACCGGATCGGGCGAGGAGCGTCGGGATCGGGCTCCCGCGAGTTACGTCGGGCCCGTCGAAAAGGCGGCGTTGCCACAAGGGCGCCCCGGTCCCGGAGGCGAAGCCCGCCGCGTTCCACTCCATCGTCGGGTTGTTGGAGGTGACGTCCGTCGGGTTCGATCCCACGACGACCGGATTCCCGAGTCCGTCGAGGAGAAAGGAGCTTCCCTGGATCAGCCCGAAGGGGGCAAGCGACACCGGGCCCCAGCGCACCGCGCCGGTGTCCCCAGCGTACTTGACGATCACCCGATCCTGCCAGGGCTCGGCCGCGAGGCTCACGAGGCCCGTCACCACGAGGTCGCCCCGGGAGTCGACGGCGAGGTCGTGCGGTGAGTCGAAACCGAATCCCGGCCCGTTCAGCTCGATCGGGCCCCACAATCTCGCGCCCGTCGAGGCGTCGTACTTCGCGGTCAGCCACTCCTGGTCCCGATCCTTGTACGACGACATGGTGAAGAACACGTTGCGGTTCGCGTCGAACGCGACCTTCGCGGCGTAGACCGTGAAGCAGTAGCCCGGGCAGATCATGGGGATCGAGGGCACTCCGATGCGCTCGGTCCGCCACCGGAGTCCGCCGGAGTCGCCGGCGTACTTGACGAGCGTCCAGCCCGGCTCGCCGCCTGGCCCACTGAACGAAACGTCCGTTCCCGAGACGACGACGTCGCCGGCGGAATCGACCCAGATGTCGTTCGGGGAACCGCCGCGCCCCGACTCTCCGAAAAGAGCCGGGCCCCAGCGGACCGCTCCGGTCTTGCGGACGTAGCGGATCGTGACCCAGCGGCCGCCCTCGTCGGAGCTCTCCCCGCCCGCGACCAGCACGTCTCCGTCCGGCGCGAAGGCGAGGGCGTACGGGCTCGTGTACTCGTCGCTGCTGCGGAAGACCGCGGGAGTCTTCCAGAGCCTCTTTCCGGTGAAGCCGTCCCAGGTCATCGTCCAGAAGCTGCTCCGACTCCCGACGCGCGCGTTCTGCCCGATCACTGCGACCACACCGAACGGGTCGATCGCCACCCGTGCGGGGGACGAGGGCGGCTCGATCGGGGCTCGCGAGAGCTCGCTGCCGTCGGCGCCGTAGCGAACCGCACGCATCCCCTCCGGCCGGGAGAACACGATCAGCGTGGATCCGTCGGCGATGCGGCGCATCGCGCTCGGGGACTGCCAGCCGTTCGTGATCTCGGATCCCCGGGACCGGCGCTCCCACGCGGGAGCGGGAGTGGCAGCGAAGGTGGAAGCGGTCGGACACAGAGCCACGGCAACGAGGAAGGACAGAAGCCGCCGGGACGGTGTCATGGGAGTTCCGACGTCAACGTACCAGCGCCCTGCACCGGAATCAATCGAACCGCGCGAATCGGTATGCTCCGGCCGTGGCGAAGCGGAATCGGATCTTCCTCCTCTCGCCGGCCTACTGCGGCGGAGAGCGGGCCCGCCTTTTCCTGAACCCGCGCGCCGGGTTCGAGCTCGCGCGCCGGGTTCAGTCGGACGAAGGGGCGCCGATCGGGGACGTATTCAGCTTTTTGTCGGGCCTCTACTTCCGGGGAAAGCTCGCCTACGCGCGTGAGTTCGCGTCGCCGCCCGACGGTGTTCCCGGGATTCTCGTCATCACGCCGAACGAGGGCCTCCGGCTGCCGGAGGAGCCCGTGACGGTCCCGCGGCTGAAGCGCTACGCGCGCGGCGACGTCGACGCGAAGAAGCGCAGTTACCGCCAGCCGCTCCTTCGGGACGCGAAGTTGATCGCGCAGGCCGCGGGGGAGACCTCGGACGTCGTCCTCCTCGGCTCGGTTGCGAGCGGCAAGTACGTCGACGTCCTCGTCAAGGTCTTCGGCGACCGGCTGCTGTTTCCGATCTCGTTCGTGGGCCGCGGCGACATGAGCCGGGGCGGGCTGATGCTGCGGTGTTCGCGCTCCGGCGTCGAGCTCGACTACGTGCCGGTCGCGGGCGCCGTGCGGCACGGGCCGCGCCCGGAGAAGCTCCCGCCGTTGCCGCGACGGCCGCTGGAGCCACGGCCCTGAGTCCGCGAACCCGCTCGAGCGGTCCGGCGACGCGCAACTATCACCCGTCGCGGCGAAGCTCCTCGGAGAAGAAGCTCGCGCGTCGCAAAAGCTCCGGGCGCGGCCTCGTCATTCCGCGAGACACGGACGACGTCGTCGTCTCGGCCGCGGGTCGCGAGGTCCGGCTGACGAACGTCAACAAGCTCTTCTGGCCGGAGGAGGGCCACACCAAGGGGGACCTCCTCCAGTACTACGGGGACGTCTCGCCATGGCTCCTCCCGCACCTGACCGACCGCGCGATGGTGATGAAGCGCTACCCGCACGGCGCAGCCGGGGAGTTCTTCTTCATGAAACGGGCTCCGTCACCTCGGCCCGAGTGGATCGAGCTCTGTTCGATCGAGCACGGCTCGGGCAACGTGATCGATTTCCCGATCGTCCAGGACCTCGCTGCGCTCCTGTGGGTGATCAACCTGGGGTGCATCGACCTCAACCAGTGGTACGCCACCTGTGAGGACTACGACCGGCCCGACTACCTGCACTTCGACCTGGACCCCGTGCCCGGGGCCGACTTCGCAAAGGTGCGCGAGGTGGCGCTGCACGTGCGCGACGCGTTGGCGAAGCTGGGGATGAAGAGCTACCCCAAGACCACGGGCTCGAAGGGGATTCACGTCTACGTCCCCATCGTTCGGGGTCCGCTGCAGAAGCG
>JBKPMI010000222.1:0-4735 GCA_046732075.1 Acidobacteriota bacterium
GACTACTCCATGACCTACCTCGGGGGCCGGTTCTGGCTGGGGCACACCGGCATCGCCATCTCGGCGGCAGTGAACGCAAACATCGACCAGATCGTGCAGGCGGGCTGGGGCCCGGCGCCGATCGGCGGAATCGTCGGAATCACCTACGCTCCCTGGCCGCCTCCCCCGCCGCCGCCGGTCGTCGTGCCGCCGCCGGCGCCCGAGGTCGTCGAGGAGGTGCCGATCGCTCCGCCGCCTCCGGCGCCCGCGCCGCGGTCGACCAGCGACGAAATCTACTTCGACGCCGGCAGCGCCCGGCTGACCAACATCGCCAAGGCGATCCTGGACGGAGTCGCTCTCCGGATGAAGAACGACCTGAACTCGACGGCGGTCGTCACGGGATACTCCGACAACCAGGGCACGGAGGAGTCGAACCTCGACATCTCCCGCCGCCGCGCCGCGGCCGCCAAGGAGTACCTGGTCTCGCGCCACGGGATCGATCCGGGCCGGATCACGGCCGTGGGCAAGGGGTCGCTCGAGCCGGCCTACGACAACTCCACCGCCGAGGGTCGCGCGAAAAACAGGCGCGCTTTGATCGTGGTCACGTTAGTCTCCGGTACGTGAGCCGGGAAGCCCGGGAAAGCTCCTCGAAGCCCCCTCCTCCCGAGGGGGCTTTTTTGACACCGCCCCCTTCCCATGCGGTGGCGGAAGAAGCGGCGCCGCCGCGGACCGGTGGGCTCGCGGTCGTCGCGATGGCGGCGGCGGTCGCTCTTCTCTATTACGGGCGCCACCTCTTCGTGACGGTCGCCTTCGCCCTGTTCCTCGCGTTCGCGATGCGACCCTTCGTTTCGCTCCTCGAGCGGGCGCGCGTCCCCCGGGTCCTCGCGATCCTCCTGCTCATCTTCCTGCTCGTCGGCGCGGTCGTTCTCCTCGTCATCAACGTCACCGCGCAGGCCAACGAGCTCTATCAGCAGCTCCCCCGCTATCAGATCCGCATCCGGGAGCTCGTTTCGAACATCATGGAGTTCGTCGACCGGCTGCGGGAGAGGATGGGCACCATCCTTCCGCAGGACGCCCGCGGAGTGCGCGAAGTCAAGATCACGGAGTCCCCGCTCTCGACGACCCGTGCCGTGATCGAGAAGGCCGGCGCCACGATCGGTTTCGTGCTCTTCGCGGCGGCCGTCCCCTTCCTGACGTTCTTCATGCTCAAGGACCGCGAGAAGTTCGGCCGCGTCATCGAAGGCATGTTCGCCAGGAGCCGCCGGTTCGGCAACGTCGACGTAACCGGCGCCATCTCCCAGAAGATGACGTCCTACGCGCTCGGCCTCTCGTTCGTGATGCTGATCATGGCGTCGGCGACGACCGTCGCTCTCATGATCTTGCGCGTGAACTACTACTACCTGCTCGGTCCGCTCGCGGGCCTCGCGATCCTCGTCCCCTACGTCGGCGTTCTCTTCTCGACGATCCCGGCGGTCGCCGTGGCGTACTTCCAGTACGACATGAGCAAGGCTCTGATCGTCTTGATCGTCTACACGGGCCTCCAGTTCCTGGAGGGGAACGTCCTGACGCCCTTCATCGTGGGGGGAAAGGTGCGCCTCTTCCCGCTCACGATCATGATCGCGTTCATCTTCTGGGGCTCGATCTGGGGGATCCCCGGCGCGATGCTCGCGGTACCGCTGACGTCCGCAATCAAGGTCGTCTGCGAGCACGTGAAGGGCTGGGAGGGAATCGCGAGGCTTCTGGGCGACCCGGATCCCTCGGCTCGAACCTAGTCCGACCCGCGAACCCGGCGCACGCTAGCGGAACGGGTATCCCCGGGCGAGCTCCCCCTCCAGGCGCGCATCGTGCCCGTAGATGTCTTCGTAGAACTCGACCCCCCGATCGGGGCGCACGATGGCGGTCGCGTAATAGATCACGACCGGCAGCGGTCGCGTGAGATTCACGCGCTCTGAGCTCGGGCCGTCCATCGCGCGTCGCACCTGCCCGGCCGACCATGCGTCCGGGTCGCGGAGAGACCAGACCGCGAGCCGCGCCGGGTCTTCCAGGCGGATGCAGCCGTGGCTGAAGTCCCGCCGCGTGCGCGAGAAGAGCTCGGTCGCGGGCGTCCCGTGGAAATAGACGTTCTGATCGTTGGGAAAGATGAACTTCGCGAGTCCGAGCGAATTGCGCGGGCCGGGCCGCTGGCGCAGCCCGAGCTCCCCCCGGGCCACGCGGGCGATGTTCGCGGCCGTCGCCGGGAGCGCCGGCCCGGTGTCGCCAGAGCCGCTGTAGACCTCCAGGTCGTTCTTCCGGAGGTACGCCCGGTTTTTCCGGATCGCCGGGAGGATCTCCTTCCGCAGGATCGACGGGGGGATCACCCAGTACGGACGGAAGATGACGTATTGCAGGGTGCGCTCGAACAGCGGGGTCTGGCGCCCGACCTCCGCCTTTCCGACCACGACGTTCATCGTCAGCGCGGGGGCGCCGTCGGGAGGCAGCGAGTCGAAAGCGTAGAGCTGGAACGAGGGGACGTTCACGACCACGAACGGACCGACGTCGAGCGCCGGCAGCCAGCGAATCCTTTCCAGGGCGAGCTCGATCTGCCGCGCCCGCCGGGCGGGCGGCACGTTCAACGCGGCGAGCGTCCCCCGGCCCAGCACCCCGTCGGCAGCGAGACCGTGGCGCTCCTGGAACCGGGCGACGCCGGCGGCGGTGGCGTCGTCGTAGAGCGAATCCGCCCCGGCCGCGCCGGCCGCGCTCTCCGGGAGGTCGCCGTAGGCCGTGAGCCGGAGCCGAAGAAGTCCGACCCCGTCGAACCGATCGCCCGGGCGGACGGCCCGCGGGGCCACCACCGCCGGAAGGTCGGAGCCGGCGGCGAGCGCGCGGTACTTCGCGTACGCCGCCTTCAGGCTCCGGTACTGCACGAATCTCGGCTCCGATTCGCGCACCATTTCAGCGATGCGACCGCGGCGAATCGCGTCTCGCAGGATCTGGATGAGATCGAGCTTCTTGCGCTCCACGTTGATGCCGATGGAGAGGTGGGCCGGGTTCACGCGCCCCACGTGTACGTCCGAGACGTGACGAAAGACGCCGACCGTGAGCGCCGCGTCGAACCACGCGATGTCGCGCGCGGAAGGAGATCCGCCGGCGGCGAGCTCCGCGGAGTGCCTGGCGAGGGTCTCCACGTCGTAGTCCTCGGGGTGGAGTCCGCGCTCGGTCGCGCTCTCGAGGACTTCGATCGCGGCGCGAGCCGCCGCCGTGGGCCGCCCTTCCACGGTCCAGACGGGTCGCCAGTCGACCGCGGCATACAGGTCGGTCAGCGCGTTCCGATAGTCGGGGAAGCGGGGCCATCGCAACCCGGGGAGCTCGCCGGCGCGCGCGACTCCGCGCAGGTTCGCTGCGATGTCGTCGTCGATCGACGCGCCGGAGCCGGCGCCGGCCATGACGGAGAGCGCGAGCGCCAGGACCACGGCCAGCCTCACGACTTCGGCCGCTTCGACAGGGACAGAAGGCTTCCCACGAATCCCGCGATCGCTCCGACGGCGGGCAGCGCGAGCGCCGTCGGCAGGTCCAGGAATCCGACCCAGAAGAGCGACAGAACGGGGTGCGGCTCCCGCGAGAGGAGGTGGATCGCCGCGCGGTACGTGGCATAGAGAAGGAGGAGCGAGAGCGCGCCACCCGCGAGGCCCTCGAATGACGCGTGCAGCCAGAACGGCGCGCGGATCGCAGCCTCGGTCGCGCCCATGCGGCGCATGATGTCGATCTCGTCGCGGTGGAGGTCGAGCGCGAGGCGCACGGCCGACGCGACCGAGAGGACCGCCGCGAACGCCAGGAGGCCTCCCAGGAAGAAGCCCGCCCCGCGGAGCAGCCGGACCCCGTCGCGGAACTTCCGGGCGAACGCCTCCTCGGATTCGGCGGAGTCGACGCCCGGCCAGGACTGCGCCGAGGCGGCGAGATCACGCGCCGCGAGCGCCGGGACGGCCGGCCGGAGATGGACCTCGATCGTCGGCGGAAACGGCGCCTCGTGAAGCTCCTGCAGCGCGGCCCCCAGGTCCGGGTACGCCCGGCGGAACCGCTCCAGCGCCGCTTCGCTGCCGACGATCGTCACCCGCGCAACCCGCCGATCCTGAGCAACCTTCGCGGCGATCGCGCGTGCGTCCGCCGACGGATCGAGCGTCAGAACGACGCCCACGGGGTCCTGGGCGGGGTCCGACATCCGGGACAGGTTTCGCGCGAGCAGCGCGAAAAGACCCGGCACGTAGAAGGCGAGCGCGATCAGGAGGACGGCCATCGCGGTGTGCCGCGGACCGCTCCGCGCGATCGCCCACGCTTCGCCGAAGAGGTAGCGGGAATTCATGAGGACGTAAAACGAAAAACGTAAAACGTAAAACGATTCGGTGGGCCCGGTCGTTGCCCGTTTCCCGTTTCGCGATTGCCGGCGAGTTTCACCCCGGCAGGAACGGCGCTTCGCGCGCGAGTGACTCCCGCGCCATGTCCCGCTCCCTCAGCATCCCCTTCTCGATCGTCAGCACGCGCTTGCCCATCCGGCGGATCAGGTCGATGTCGTGGGTCGCCACGAAGACCGTCGTGCCCCGGATGTTGATCTCGGCGAAGAGCTTCATGATCTCCTCCGAGAGAACGGGGTCCAGGTTCCCCGTGGGCTCGTCGGCGAGCAGGAGAACCGGCTCGTTGACGATGGCGAGAGCGACCGCCGACCGCTGCTGCTCGCCGCCCGAGAGCTCGCTCGGATAGGAGTTCATCCGGTGCTGGAGCCCGA
>JBKPMI010000223.1:0-3207 GCA_046732075.1 Acidobacteriota bacterium
TCACCGGGGTCGCGGGCAGGAAGCCCTGGAGAACCCGGGCCATCGACATCGACTGACAGTCGAAGCCGGTGAGCGCGATGTTGAAGTCGAGCACGAGCTCGGTGCGCTCATTGAACACGTTGACGTGAGCGATCATCGGCGCCGAAGAGGCGTTGCAGATCGTGACCAGCGTGTCGCGGGCGTCCGGTCCCGTACCGATGGGCGTGCCGTCCGGAGCGAACGTCGCCTCGAAGTAGGGAACCAGCAGCGTCGCCGCAGGGTGCTGGTCGATGGTGCACGTGATGGCGCTCGCGCTCCCCGCAACAGCGAAGAGTGCGGCGATCGCCAAACACGTCATCAGGGTTTTCTTCATTGAGATCTCCTCATCACATTTAGACACTGAAAGAAGACGTTGTGAGGGTCCGTTCCTCGCGATCCCATCACCTCCCGTATTTCAGATTTTTATCCACCTAAAAAGGGCTTGATCTCTACAATTTGGAGCGTTTTCCACTCCGGTCTTGAGGGCATCTTCGGCCCTGTACCCCTTGCTGTCAAGAGCAAAAAGCGAAAAATATGCTTCAGGATCATCTTTCCGGGGAAAAGCCTCTGCTCCGCCGAGAGTTACCGCCGGTTCAGGTACACGTCCCAGCCCCCCACGTCCTCGGGTCGGACGGCGGACACCGTCTTCGACAGGACGAGGTCCGGACGCCCGTCCCGGTCGATGTCCGCGATGCGGACGCACTGCCCGGGTGAGTCGAGCGCGGGCTCGTCCTTCTCCGCCGCCTCCAGGAACGTGCCGTCCGGCTGCTGGAAGAAGATCCGGAGGCGCCGCTCCTCGCTGTCCGGGAACACGATGTCGTCGAGCTTGTCGCCGTCGAGGTCGCCCATCGCGAGGCCGTACTGGAGCGACTTGCCGTTCGCTTTCCGCCACACTCGCCGCCGCTCCCAGGTTCCGTTCCGGAGCGTGTAGAGCGTGATTCCGCCGGCCCGGGCGACCTGCGGCTCGTTCGTCGCCATGTAGTAGGAGTCGGCGAACGCGGGCGCGCGGTCCCGGCCGAAGGTTCCGGGCGCGGTCGCGAAGTGGAACGCGTAGATTTCGATCGCGGGGAACGAGACCGGCGTGAAGCTGCCGTCGCCCACGTTCTTCCAGAGGAGCGTGAGAGCCCCGTTGTAGTGGCTTCCCGTGAGAACGTCGTCCAGGCCGTCGCGGTCGTAGTCCCAGGCGCGCAGGCTGTTCGAGTAGAAGCCCCCGACGATCCCCCCCTGGCGGAACTGCCAGGCGCGGGGGCTCCGGTAGACGTAGACCCGGACCTGCTGCTTGTCGACGGGCTGGCCGCTCTCGGACTCGACGATGTCCCGGGACCCGATGATGTCGGGCCGCCCGTCGCGGTTGACGTCGGCCAGCACGATTGCCTGGGCCGAGAACTCGCGACCCGGCAGTCCCGTGCGAACCACTTCGAACGAACCCTTGCCGTCGCCGAAGAAAGCGACGAGCCCGCCGTTATGGGACGCGGCCACCACGTCGGCGTGGCCGTCTCCGTCGATGTCCGCCACCGCCACACCGCCGTAGTCGACGCCGGGGTCCGCCTTGTCCTTGCCGGCCTCGGTGAACGTCAGCGGCCAGCGGGTGAACTTGCCGGTCCCGTCCCCCAGGAAGACGTGCAGGACGGGGTTTCCGCCGATCCGCGACGGGGGCGTGACGATGTCCGGTATGCCGTCCCCGTTGACGTCGGCGACCTCGAAAGACGACCGCCAGAGACCCTCCGTGGGAAGCCCGGAGACCACTTTCTCCAGGCGGATCGGAGACGCCTTCCGGGCCGGCAGGAGGTCGGTGAAATCCGACGGGGGCGGGCCGGGCTGCCCGGTGTCCTCGGGTCGGCGGATCGGCGGTCTCTTGGCGGGCGGGCCCTCCGTGGCCCTCTTGAGCGCTTCCTCCTCCGGAAGGTGCTTCGGGACCGAGACGTAGTAGTAGTTCTCGTCTTCCCGGAAGAACTCGATCGTCACGCCCAGGATCGGGTGCTTGATGTGGCGTTCGTCGAGCTTGATGTACTCGTCCTTGGGATACCGCTGGATCGTGTAGGTGTCGGTCTCCTCGATGACGTAGGGGTTCACGCGCGAGAGCGTGGCGGCGGGCGTGGGGGTCGGCGCCGCGCCCGACGCGCGCGAGGCCGGCGCCGAGGAGCAGCCGGGCGCGATCGCCCCCACGAGTCCGAGAAGAAGCAGAGTCTTTTTCACGAAACCTCCTGGAGTGTCTTTTGAAACCGGGGACGTCAATCCGAAAGCGCGGGGCGGTATTTCCTTTCCCGGGTCCCGTGTCCCGCGTCCCGGCTCAGATCAAGTCCGCGAAATGGGGCCTGGCCCGGAGGAAAAGGGCGGAGCCGAGCGCCGCGGCAAGCGACGAAAACATCAATAAATAAAGGACGGAAGCGGGGTCCGGCCAGGTGTGGAGCGTGAACGCGTCGCGGTACCAGGCGACGAGGTGCGCGATCGGATTCGCTTCGAGAATCGGACGGAATCGGGCCGGGACCATCGAGCCCGGATAGACGATCGGAGTGGCGAAGAAGACGATCGACAGCAGGATTCCGATGGCGTGCCCGGCGTCGCGCACGAAGACCGTGATCGTCGCGGCGAGACAGCCGATCCCGTAAGTCAGGAGAATCTGGACGGCGAGCGCCGGCACGGCGAGGAGAGCCCAGACCGACAGGTGCCCGAGCCAGAGGAGGTAGATGCCGAAGACGAGGAACGCGACGAGCTGATTGACGACGGCCGCGACGACGACCGACCCGACGAGGGTCTCGATCGGAAAGACCGCCTTCTTCACCATCACGGCGTTGTCCGGGAGCGCCGAGGAGGATCGGGAGATTCCCTCCTGGACCGCGATCCAGGGCAGGAGGCCGGCCATCAGGAACTCCGGGAACGTCGCGAACCCCCGCTCGACCGGCACCCGCAGGATCACCGAGAAGACCGCGGTGTAGAGGACCATCCAGAGGATCGGGTTCACGAAAACCCAGGCCGCGCCCAGGCCCGAGCCGGCGTACCGGGCCCGCAGGTCCCGGACGACCATCTCCTTGAGCAGGAAAAGCTTGGCAGAAAGCCGGCGGACGTCTCTTGACATTTCGGCGCGACGGGCGATTATAGTTGCGCGCTTTTATGGCGCAACAGCATCCCGGAAATGCCCTCTCACCCGTCCCCTCGTAAAGTCACCCTCGTGGGCTCGCGCATCCGCGA
>JBKPMI010000224.1:0-14138 GCA_046732075.1 Acidobacteriota bacterium
CGGGAGGCGAACGCGAAACGGGGCGCGTTGAAGATCGGGTGATAGGGCATCGGCAGTCCGTTCATCCCGAGCATGCCGAATACCGCGGAGAACGCGGCGAAGAGCACCGTGAGCTCGAACGTGATCGGGACGAACATCGGCCAGCTCGCGAGCGGCTTGCCGGCGACGTTGATCGGATAGTGGATGGTGGCCGAGAACCACATCATCAGGAGCGCCGTCGCGCACCCGACGAGCCCTCCGGCCAGAACGACGAGCGGCAGCTTCGTGGGCCGGAACGCCATCGCGTCGGAGAGGCCGTGGATCGGGAACGGCGTGTACGCGTCCATCCGCCGGTAGCCGGCCTCGTGCGCCCGCCGCGCCGCGCGCAGGAGCTCCTCGGGCGTTTCGAACTCGCCGAGAACGCCCCACACGCGGCCCCGCTCCTCCTCGATCCTCATGCCGTGCCCTCGTCCGCGACCGAGCCGTCCGGAACGGCCTCCTTGCCCGACGTCTTCGCCTCCGGAACGAGCGTCCGCATCTCGAAGATCGAGATCATCGGGAGGAACCGGATGAAGAGGAAGAGCAGCGCGAGGAAGAGCCCGATCGTGCCGAAGAACGTCATGAAGTCCCACTTCGTGGGGTAGAACATCCCCCACGCCGACGGCAGGAAGTCCCGGTGAAGGCTCACGACGATGATCACGAACCGTTCGAGCCACATGCCGATCGACACGATGAGCGCGATGATCCAGAGCAGAACCGGGTTCGAGCGGACGCGCTTGAACCACAGGAACTGCGGCGTGACGATGTTGCAGAGGATGAGCGCCCAGTACGCTGGAGCGTACGGACCCTGCATGCGGTTGGCGATCATGAACTTCTCGAACGTGTTCCCGCTGTACCAGGCGAAGAAGGCCTCCATCACGTAGCCGTAACCCACGATGAGGCCGGTCGCGAGCATGATCTTCGCCATGTTCTGGAGGTGGCGCGCCGTGATGAAGTCCTCCAGCCCGTAGACTTTCCGCAGCGGGATCGAGAGCAGGAGCACCATCGCGAAGCCCGCGTAGATCGCACCGGCTACGAAGTACGGCGGAAAGATCGTCGAGTGCCAGCCGGGCACGATCCCGACCGAGAAGTCGAACGACACGATCGTGTGGACCGAGACGACGAGCGGCGTGGCCAGTCCGGCGAGCAGCAGGTACGCCATCTCGTAGCGGTGCCAGTGGAGCGCGGAGCCTCGCCAGCCCATCGCGAGCATCCCGTAGAAGATCTGGAACCCCTTGCGCCGCGCGCGGTCGCGCAGCGTCGCGAGGTCCGGGATCAGCCCGACGAACCAGAAGAGGAGCGAGACCGTGGCGTAGGTCGAGACCGCGAACACGTCCCAGACGAGCGGGCTGCGCCACTGGGGCCAGAGCGCCATCGTGTTCGGGTAGGGGAGGAGCCAGTACGCGAGCCAGGGACGCCCGAGGTGAAGGATCGGGAAGAGGCCCGCGCAGGCGACCGCGAAGAGCGTCATCGCCTCGGCGAACCGGTTGATCGACGTGCGCCACTCCTGCCGGAGGAGCAGGAGGATCGCGGAGATGAGCGTGCCGGCATGGCCGATTCCGATCCACCAGACGAAGTTGACGATGTCGAACGCCCACTCGACCGGCTGGTTGATTCCCCAGATTCCGAGCCCCCTCGCGAAGAGGACCGAGACCGCGACGAGCAGTCCCATCGCCAGGCAGAACGAGAGGAAGAACCCGACCACCCAGAAGAGCGGCGTCTTCCGCGAGAGGACGATCGAGCCGATCTTGTCGGAGACCGAGGCGTACGTGTGCCCCGGCCCGATGATCGGCGCGCCGCTGCGAGAGCCCTTCGCCACTTCGCTCAAGTGCGGCCCTCCGGACCGAGATCCGCGTTCGGGCTCTCGATCTTCGCGAGGTAGGTCGTCCGGGGACGGGTCCCGAGCTCCGCGAGCAGCGAGTAGGAGAGCGGCGACCGGCGGCGCAGCGACACCCGGCTCTGGGGGTCTGCCAGGTCGCCGAAGACGATCGCCTCGGCGGGACAGGCCTGCTGGCACGCGGTGACGATGTCCCCATCGCGGACGCGCCGGTTCTCCAGCTCCGCCTTGATCTTCCCCTCGTTGATGCGCTGGACGCAGTACGTGCACTTCTCCATGACGCCGCGCCAGCGCACGGTGACGTCGGGGTTGGCCAGCATCCGCAGGCTCGGCGCGCGGAACTGTTTCGACCAGTGGTAGAAGTTGAACCGCCGCACCTTGTAGGGACAGTTGTTCGAGCAGTACTTCGTCCCGACACAGCGGTTGTAGACCATGTCGTTCAGGCCTTCCGCGCTGTGCACGGTCGCGCCGACCGGGCAGACCAGCTCGCACGGCGCGTTCTCGCAGTGCATGCACGGGACCGGCTGGAAGGAGTGCCCCGGGTTCGCGGGATCGCCGTCGGCATAGTGGTCCACGCGGAGCCAGTGCATCTCGCGGCCGCGGAGCGCCTGGTCCTTGCCGACGATCGGAACGTTGTTCTCGGCCGTGCACGCGATCACGCAGGCGTTGCAGCCGACGCAGCTCCCGAGGTCGATCGCCATTCCCCACGCGTAGTCGTGCGACGGGTGCGGCGGAACCAGACTCTGCGCCGGGCTCGGCGCCTCTCCCATCTCCTGCACGACGTTCGGATTGCGGGCGAGCTCCTCCGCGGCGACCGCGCGGGCGAGCTGCCGGCCCTCCATGGAGTGATGCTGCTGGCGCAGCGCGACCGGCCGGCGATCGCCGGTCTTCCGGACGCCGACGCCGCTCTTCCGCCACATCGCGTCGGAGGTGCGGATCGCGGAGGAAGCGAAG
This sequence comes from Acidobacteriota bacterium, assembly GCA_046732075.1. Lineage (GTDB taxonomy): Bacteria > Acidobacteriota > Thermoanaerobaculia > UBA5066 > Gp7-AA6 > Gp7-AA6. The sequence continues at coordinate 2,810 of JBKPMI010000224.1, forward strand.
CCCGCGTTGGAGCCGAGACGGCCGGCGCGCGTCCGGCCGTAGCCCAGGGTGACGCCGATGGAGTCGTCCGGCTGACCCGGGACGACGAGGATCGGTGCGGACACCCGCCGGCCCGAGACGGAGAGCTCGACGACGTCGTCGTTCGCGACCGTGAGCTTCGCCGCGGTCGCCGGTGAGACCGCCGCGACGTTGTCCCACATCACGGTCGTCACGGGTTTCGGAAGCTCCTGGAGCCAGCCGTTGTTGGCGAAGCGCCCGTCGAAGATGGTGGGGTCCGGCCGGAACGTGACTTCCAGCCCTTCCGCCGGGGCGCTCCCCGCGGCGGGAAGCCCGGCCGCGCTCAGCGTCTTGATCGGAAGGACGGTGCCCGCGATCACCCCGTCATGGAGCGCACGCCGCCACGCGGTCTCGAAGTCTCCCGTCAGCTGCGGGCGCCAGGTCTCGCGGACGAGTTCGTAGGCCGACTTCTCGGGCTGATCCGAGAGCGCGCCAAGCACCTCGTGCGCGGAGTGGCCTCCGTAGAGCGGAGCGATCAGCGGCTGGACGATCGACGCCGTGCCGTCGAAAGCCCGTGCGTCGCTCCAGGACTCCAGGAAGTGCGCCTCGGCCACGTGCCAGTGGCACTCCTCGGAGGTCTCGTCGTTCTCGAGCGAGAGGTGGACGCGCCGCGGAACCTTCGCGATCGCCTCGCGGAATCCGAAGTCCGCCGGGGCGTTGAACACCGGGTTTCCCCCGAGGATGAGGAGCGTCCGCACGGTCCCGGCCCGGAGGTCCGCGACGAGCGCCCGGAGCGAGGCGAGCTGGTCGTCGGGTTTCGCCTCGACCGGGTCGGTGTAGACGACGGTCCGCCCGGCGTTCGCGAGGAAGCCGTTGATGGCGTGCGCGATCGCGTGGACCTCGGCGGACTGCGAGTCCCCGGCGATGACGACGCTTCGGCCCCGGTGGCGGACGAGGTCCGCGGCGACCGCGCGGGCGAACGGGTCCGCGGCGAAGCGGCCTCCGGACTCGGCGGTGCCGGCCGGAGCGCCCACCCCGACCTTCGACGCCACGGACCGGGCGAACGCCTCGACGTCGCGCGCGGGGAGCGGCTTCCGGTGGTCGGCGCGGGCGCCGGTCGGGGTCATCGCACTCTCGACGACGTAGAGGCGGTTGATCGCTCCGCCGGAGCCGCCCTCGCGGCGCCGCGCGGCGAACTCCCGCGCCAGCCGCGACTGGGACGGGCCACACGCCAGGAAGTCCGCGTCGAGCGACAAGATCACGTCCGCGTCCGCGAGACGGTGGATCGCGTTGACCGGCTCGCCAAACGCCATCCGCGCGCCGTTTCGGGCGTTGTCCCGCGCAGCCGGCTCCCACTGGTGCCACTTCGCTTCGGGAAGCGCCGCGGTCAAGTCTGCGAGCTGCCGCGCGAGCGTCGGAGAGGAGACCGTCTCGGTCAGGATCCGCAGGCCCGCGCCGCGCCGCGGCCGCTCCTCTTCCAGGACGAGGCGCATCTCGCCCAGGAAGGCGGACCACGGGCGGATCTCGCCCAGCTGGAGAATCGTCCGCGACCGGTCGGGGTCGTACAGCCCGTAGACCGCGGCCTGCGCGAAGACGTCGGTCCCGCCGAGGCTCGCGGGGTGGAGGGGGTTGCCCTCGACCTTCGTGGGCCGGCCCATGTGGCTCTCGACGAGGAGACCGGTCGCGAGACCGCCGACGCTCATCGCGGTCGCGTAGAAGAGCGGCTTGCCCGGGACGATCTCCTCCGGCTGTCGGACGTACGGAACGATCTTTTCGGTCGGCTGGCGGGTGCACGCGGTGACGCCGGCGAGCGCGAGCGAAACGCCCGCGAACTTGAAGAGGTCGCGCCGGTCGAGCCCGTTGTCGGGCGTAAACGCGTGCGCGGCGGGATGGACCGGAAGCTCTTTCATCGATGACACGTCGAGCAGCTTTCCAGGACCACCCGGTCACGGATGTGGTACTCGCGCTTCAGGCGCGCTCCGAGGACGGCCTGCTCGACCGGAGGCTGCCAGCCCATCGTGAAGATCTGCTCCTTCGGGCGCAGGTACTTCTCCGGGTTGCGATGGCACTCCAGGCACCAGCGCATCTGGAGGCTGGCGGCCTGGTACATGAGCGGCATCTGGTCGACCCGGCCGTGGCAGGTCTCGCAGCCCACCCCCTTGTTCACGTGGATCGAGTGGTCGAAGTAGACGAAGTCCGGCAGGTCGTGGACCCGCGTCCACTGGAGCGACACGTCCGTCCGGAAGCTCGCACGGACCGGCTCCAGGTAGGGACTCTGCGCCCAGATCTGCGAGTGGCAGTTCATGCAGGTCTTCGTGGGCGGGATTCCCGCGAATGCCGCCTTCTCGACGGAGGTGTGGCAGTACCGGCAGTCGATGCCGATCGCGCCGACGTGATGGGCGTGGGAAAACTGCACCGGCTGTTCGCGGGCAATCGTCTGCTGGGTCGTGTACGGAGAGGCCTCGAGGTCGTAGAAGAGCCAGAGGAGGATCGCCAAGAAAAAAACAGCCCCGAAGATCGAGACTCGTGAGAGGAAGTTCGTGCTTCGATGGAAGATCTGCATCGAGCGCGCGGGTAGTCTATACGCGCACCGCGCCGGATTCGGGAGCCCGAAGTTTGTTCGGGATCAGAGCAGCCGGCGGAGCACCTGCGTCACGGCGGCGGCCGTGGTTCCATAAACGGCGTGGGCGCCCCACGAGGCAACGTGGTGGCGTGGCGGATGGGCCGTCGGGCCCTTGCCGGGCCGGAGCAGGGGAAGGCCGAGCTCGCTGATTGCCCAGAGCGCGGTGCCGAGTGCCGCGCCTCCCGCGAGGTCCGGAGGATCCTGGCGTCCCCGCAGCGCGCCGTACGCGCCGCCCTGGACGCTGCCGTAGGACCAGTGGACGAGGCTCGAGAGAAGGTCCTTCGTCTCGGGGCCGGTCGGCGCCTGCCCCATGAGGTCGTCATAGACGATCCGGTCGACCCCCTCCGTCGAATCCTCGCCCCTCGCCGCCTTCACGGCCTTCCAGTAGAGACCCATCGCGAGCGTTCCCGCGACCCCTCCGACCATTCCGAGGATCGCGCCCTTCCAGGGGTTGTCCCGACAACGTTTCATTTTCGATCCCCTCGGCTGCGAGAACCGTGCCGCGACGGTTCGGCAACGCGATTTACTCAACCGGGCGAGCTCTCCATCGACCGGCGGATCGCCTCCGCGAGGTGAATCGCGCGGCGGCCGGTCGCCTGGAAGATCTGTTCCCGGCAGCTGAACCCGTCCGCGAGCACCAGCGTGTCCGCCGAAGCGGCGCGCACCGCCGGGAGGAGGATCCGTTCGCCGATCGCGAGCGACACGCCGGCGTGAGATCTCTCGAAACCGAAGGAGCCGGCCATCCCGCAGCAGCCGGAGTCCGGGACGTCCGCCTCCAGGCCGATTGCCCCGAACGCGCGGCGGTCCGCGTCCGTTCCGAAGAGCGCGCGCTGATGGCAGTGGAACTGGACGAGCGCCTTCACGGGCGGCCGCTTTCCGGCCGAGGTCCACTCCGGGGCCTCCTTCTCGAGGAGCTCCGCGAGCAGGAAGGTGCGCCGCGAGAGTCGCGCGGCCCGGGGGTCGTCCGGGAAGAGCTCGGGCAGCTCGTCTCGGAAGACCGCGGCGCAGCTCGGCTCGAGCACGACGACGGGCGCGCCGGCCTCGACCGAAGGGGAAAGCGCATCGAGGACCCGCGCCAGCCGGCGGCGCGCCGCGTCGAGCATTCCGAAGTCGTACAACGGCCGGCCGCAACACAGTGGTCCGCGCGGAACTTCCGGCGAGAACCCCGCGCTCTCCAGCACGTCCACGGCGGCGCGCCCGATGCCGGGAGAAAAGTGGTTCGTGAACGTGTCCGGAAAGAGGACCACGCGGCGACTTCCCGGGCGGGGGGCGGCACCACGCCGCCGCGCGAACCAGCGGCGGAATGTCTCCGACGCAACGCGTGGCAGCTTCCGCTCCGGCGAGATCCCCGCGAGCGCCCGGACGGCGCCCGAGAGGATCGGCGACTGCGCGAAGAAGTTCGCGACGCCCGGCGCGGCCGACGCCAGCCGCGCCCAGCGGTCGACGAGGCCCATCGAGTAGGCGGCGACGGGTCGGAGCCGGCCGCGGTAGTAGTGCGACAGAAACTCCGCCTTCCACGCCGCGACGTCGACGCCGACGGGACAGTCCGACTTGCACCCCTTGCAGGCGAGGCAGAGGTCGAGGGCCTCGTGCACGGCGTCCTCTTTCCACCCGCCGGTCAAGACCTCGCCGCGGATCATCTCGTCGAGGAGGCGCGCGCGCCCGCGGGTCGAGTGCTTCTCCTCGCGCGTCACCATGAAGCTCGGGCACATCGTTCCGCCCGCGGCGCGCCGGCACTCGCCCACGCCGACGCAGCGCTTGAGCGCCCGCGGGAAGTCGCCGCCGTCGGCAGCGTAGGCAAATTCGGTCCGGATCGGAGGACGGTTGGCGCTCGCGAACGCGAACCGGAGGTTCTCGTCGAGCCGGGCGGCGTCGACGACCTTGCCCGGGTTCATGAGCCCGTCCGGGTCCCAGATGGCCTTGAATTCGCGAAACGCTTCGACGAGCTCGGGGCCGAACATCTTCGGGAGAAGCTCCGCGCGCGACTGGCCGTCGCCGTGTTCGCCCGAGAGCGAGCCGCCGTACCGGACCACGAGCTCCGCGGCCTCGAGCACGAACGCGCGGTACTTGGCGATGCCCGCGGGGGTGAAGAGGTCGAAGTCCGTGCGCGTGTGCACGCAGCCCTGCCCGAAGTGTCCGTAGAAGTCGCCGCCGTAGCCGTGCCGGTCGAGGAGCGCGCGCAGATCCCGCAGGTAGGCGCCGAGCTTCTCGGGAGCGACCGCGGAGTCCTCCCAACCCTCCCACGTCATCGGGCGCCCCGGAACGTGCGCGGTCGCGCCGAGGCCGGCCTGCCGGATCTGCCAGATCCGCGCGGCGTCTTCGCGGCGGTCGAAGACGCGCGTGGACACGGCTCCGCGGGATGCGACGTCGTTGACGAGCCGGGTCGCGGCCGCGAGCGCGTCGGCGGCTTCGGCCGCGCCGAATTCGACGAGGAGCCAGCCGCGACCCTCCGGGAGCAGCCGGCGGTTCGCCGGGAAGAGCCCGATCCGATCCATGTCGCCGATCAGGCCGTCGTCGAATCCCTCCAGCCCGATCGGCCCGTGCGCGAGGATCGCCGGGACCGCGTCCGCCGCGGCGTAGACGTCGCCGTATCCGAGCACCACGAGCACGCGCGCCGGCGGGCTCACGACGAGGCGGACCTTCGCCTCCAGGACGAACGCGCACGTGCCCTCCGCTCCCACGAGCGCCCGCGCGAGATCGAAGCCGTTCTCGGGCAGGAGGTGCGGCAGGTTGTAACCCGAGACGCGCCGCGGGATGTCCGGATAGCGCGACCGGATGAGCGGCGCGTACCGGTCGCGGAGGCTGCGCAGCCCGGCGTAGATCTCCGCCCGCCGGCCGCCCTCCGCAACGATGCGCGCGAGCTCGTCGTCCGACGTCGGGCCGGCGTCGACGCGCGTGCCGTCGCCGGCGACGACGTCGAGCCGCAGGACGTTGTCGTCGGTTTTGCCGGCCAGGACCGAGTGAACGCCGCAGGAGTTGTTTCCGATCATTCCCCCGAGCGTGCAGCACGCGTGGGTCGCCGGGTCCGGTCCGAACGTGAGCCCGTGCCGCTCGGCCGCGTTGCGCAGGTCGTCCAGCACGGCTCCGGGCTCGACGCGCGCGGTGCGGCTGGCAGGGTCGACCTCCAGGATCCGGTTGAAGTGCTTCGAGGTGTCGAGGACGACGGCCACGTTGCAGCACTGCCCGGCGAGGCTCGTCCCCGCGCCGCGACCCAGGATCGGCGCTCCGAACCGGCGGCAGAGCTCCAGGGTCCTGAGAACGTCTTCGCGGTCGCGGGGCACGACGACTCCGATCGGCACCTGGCGGTAGTTGGAGGAGTCGGTCGCGTAGAGCGCGCGGCTCCCCGCGTCGAAGCGGACCTCGCCGCGGATCGTGCGAGCGAGTGCCTGTTCCAGTCCGCGGGCGTCGACGTCTCTGTCGCGAGGCAAGGCCCCAACAAGCTAACAGAGCGAACCGGGGTCAACGCTGAATCGCTGAATTGGGGTCAACGCTGAATTCAGCCATTCAGCGTTGACCCCAAAGGAAAAGCCCCTCTCGCGAGGGGCTTTTTCCGACTTCCAGCGACCGAGAACCCCGACGCGCGGAGGTCTGGATCGGTGGAACTCTTTTCTAACGCCGGCCGCGCTCCGCCATCGCCGTGCCGGGCGTCGGAGTCGACGACGTCACGGTCGGGACGTAGTCACAGAAGAAGGGGCTCACGTTGATGCACAGCCACGAGTCGGTCCCCTCCGGCTTGAACTCGACGATTCTCGCCTTCGTGGTCGACGCCGCGTTCGCCGTGGTGCGCTTCGTGTTGGGACGCTCAGTCTGCATGCGGGCCTCCGCTCCGAGAGCCGCGCCCGCCAGAAGGAGCGATCCGAGGACTCCGACGCCGATCGACCGCTTCCATTTCTTCCCGCTTTCCAACATCGAAACCTCCTTCCATTGCTCCGTCGCGTTTCGCTTCGCGACGCCGGTTGGAGATTGCGATCGGCGTGCCAGCCTGTAAGTGACTGGGGAAGGGGAAGTTACGGAGGGCGAAGAAACTCATCCGGAAGCGGGTGGAGAGGTGTGACGAGTGAACGTGAGCGGGATCACACTCCCCGGCGGTGAATTACTCCGGCTCTGCGAACAGCTCCGCGATCTTCAGCGCGTGATCGTCGAGGTGCTCGCCGTCGACGTTCGCCAGCACCGCAACGGCGAGCTTCGAGTCGGGAACGAGCACCACGACGGATCGGCCGCCGGTGGTGCGCCCGCTCTGGACCATCCGGCGTCGGCCGGCGTGATCCACCCCGACCTGCCAGCCGAGACCATGCCCCGTGCCTTCGCCGGTGGACGTCTTCTGCGGCGTGAGAAGCAGCGACAGCGACTCCCGCTTGACGAGATCACCGCGAAGGAGGGCGAGACCGAAGCGCGCGAGGTCCTCAGCCGTGGAGACGAACCCGCCCGCGCCCCACTCGCAGCTGTTGTCGACCGCCGGGGCTTCGGCGAGCATGGAGAGCCACCCGCGCACGTAGGGCACCGCCATCCGCGGCGCGGGGGCGCGCGGATCGTCGAGCGCCGTGGACGTCATCGCCGCGGGCCGGAACACTTTCTCCTGGAGGCAGGAGACGAAGTCCTGCCCGCACGCGGCCGCGACCACCGCCGAGAGGAGAACGTAACCGGGTGTCGAGTGGAGGTACCGGGTTCCGGGGATCCGGGAGAGCGGAAGAGCGGCGAACGAACGGATCGCTTCGTCCGGGTGGGCGCAGTGCAAGGCGCGCAGGCGCTCCGCGGGAAGCGCCGGTATCCCTCCGAGGTGCGCGGCGACCTGCCGCGTGGTCACCGGATGTTGCTTTTCGGGGTACGCCGGGACGTACTTCTGAATCGGAGCGTCGAGGTCGAGGCGTCCTTCGTCGGCGAGCCGGACGAGCGCCGTCGCGGTCAGGGCTTCCGAGACCTGGTCGATCCGGAACTGCGTCGCTGAGGAGACCGGCACCTGCCGGCGGACGTTGGAGTAGCCGAAGCCCGCCGACCAGACGACTCGGTCGTCGATTCCGACCGCCACCGTCGTGCCGGGGTAGAGCTCCAGCACGTCGGCGAGGAGCTTCCGGGACCTCTCGATCGTGCGGCGCCGGGTCGGTCCCGCGGACCCGGCGTCGAACATCGATTCCACGTCGGCGACCGCGACCCCGGAGCACGCGAGCGCGAGCGCCAGGACCGTCAGCTTTCTCCAGACGCGATGTGGCAAAGCCGCAGGATCTCCTGCTTCTCTAAACGTCCCGGACGAAAAAAAGATTTTTCGGGATCGCCCCACGGGCTGGCGGGACAGCAATTCCGCTGCCTCCGCCCCGCGGCGCCCCCTGGAGCGGGACCAATGCCCGTTTTCCGAGGACGGCGCGGAGCCGCCCGCGAATCGCGCCGCCGCGAACCCCGAAAATCTTTTTCCGGCGGGGCACTCGAAAAGCGTGCGCCGGTCCCGCCGGCGTTCAAATCCGCTCGAAAAATCCGGCAAACCGGACGTCCCGGGAGCGCGAAGAACGACCTTCACCGCCGTCCTCCGGGCCGGTCGTCTCGTCCTTCGCTTCCCCCTCCGCGAAGCGGCGCGGTCGCGCCCTTCGACGCGCCTCCCGCCGGCGCAACGTCCAACGCTTTGATTTGCCGTCCGGAGTTCTGAACCGCTTCGCCCGCGCTTCCACCTCCGCGATTCACTGGTCCACGTGCGTCTCCACTTCGTCCCGTCTCCGGTGAGATTCGTCGCACCGGTTGGCACGCGGCCCGTGGCAACCCGGTTGCTCTTCACCCCTCCGGTTTTTTTGCGGCAGCGTCCGCGCTGCACAGGAGGGTGGAGAGATGAAGACCCGGAGAATCGGATGGATCGCGGCAGCCGCGTTCCTCTCGGGCGCGTTCCTGCTGGCCCAGGGTCTGCCCACGGCGTCGCTCACCGGCAAGATCACGACGGAAGGCAACGTCGCCCTGCCCGGAGTCACGGTCCGAGTGGAGTCGCCGCGTTTGCAGGGCGCGCGCGACACGACGACGAGCGCCAACGGCGACTACATCTTCAACCTGCTGCCGCCCGGCGACTACACGGTGCGCTTCGAGCTCTCGGGGATGACCGCGATCGAGCGGACCGTCGCGCTTGCCGCGAACGGAACCGGGCGCCTCGACGTCGAGATGCGGCCCGCCGCGGTGACCGAGACGGTGACCGTCACGGGCGCGACGACCGAGACCGCGCTCCTCGCCGCGCCGGAAGTGCAGACCAACTACAAGTCGGATTTCATCGACAAGCTTCCGATCCAGCGGACTCTCGCCGCGACGACGCTGCTCGCGCCCGGTGTGACCAACAATGGCCCGGGTGGCAATGACCGGCTCCCCGTGATCGAGATCGCGGGCGCGCCGTCGTACGACAGCCTCTTCCTGATCAACGGCGTCGTCGTCAACGAGAACCTGCGGGGCCAGCCGCACGACCTCTTCATCGAGGACGCGATCCAGGAGACGACCGTCCTGACCGGGAACATCTCCGCGGAGTATGGCCGCTTCACCGGCGGGGTGGTCTCCGCGATCACGAAGTCGGGAGGGAACCGGCTCTCCGGATCGTTCCGCACGAGCTTCACGAACGAGAAGTGGAACAGCAACGATCCCCTGAACGAGTCCCGGAACCTCGACCCCCGGATCGACAAGACGAACCCGGTGTACGAGGCGACGCTCGGCGGCCCGATCTGGCTGGACCGCATCTGGGGGTTCGGTGCATACCGCACCCAGAAGACGTCGATCTCGCGCCAGACGAACCCGACCGCGGGTCCGGGTTCCATCGACCCGACCGCCATCGCCTACGAGAACGTCCGCGACCAGCAGCGGATCGAAGGAAAGCTCACGTTCGCCATCACGCCGCGGCACAGCCTCGTCGGCAGCTACATCGACATCGCCGACGAGGAGGTGAACAACTCCTTCACGACGAACATCCTGGACACGGCGAGCCTCGTCACCCGGCAGACGCCGAACACGCTCCTGGGGATCAACTACAACGGCGTCCTCACCGACAAGCTCTTCATCGAGGCGCAGTACGCCCGGAAGAAGTTCACTTTCGAGAACTCGGGGTCGCCCTTCACCGACGAACTCCAGGGCACCCTGCTGCTCGACCGGTCCCGCGGCAACGCCCGGTACAACTCGCCCACCTTCTCCAATGACACGCCGGAGCAGCGCGACAACGAGTCGTGGTCGGCGAAGACTTCGTACTTCCTGTCCACGCAGGCCCTCGGCACCCACGACCTCCGCCTGGGCTACGAGCACTTCCACGACTTCCAGTTCGCCAACAATCACCAGTCCGGCAGCGACTACCGGATCTTCGGCACCAGCGCGATCATCCGCGGCACGCAGGTGTTCCCGGTCTTCCGCACTCCGGGAGACTCCACGTTCCTCCGCTACACGCCGATCCTCCAGCTCACCCAGGGGACCGACTTCAACACCGAGTCGGTCTACCTGAACGATCGCATCGCGGTCGGCTCGCACTGGAGCTTCAACGCGGGCGTCCGCTACGACAAGAACCGGTCCAAGAACAGCGACGGGTTCCTCGTCTCGGACGACTCGGCGATCAGCCCGCGGCTCGCGGCGCACTACGACGTCCGCGGCGACGGCCGCTACGTCGTCAACGCCGGATACGGGCAGTACGTCGCGAACCTGACGCTCGGCATCGCGAACGAGACCTCGCCCGCCGGCATCAATGCCACGCTCGACTGGTTCTACCGCGGCCCGTGCATCAACTGCGACGTCAACGCACCCACGGATCAGCTGATGTCCAACGCGCAGGCAATCCAGGCCGTCTTCGACTGGTTCAACTCGATCGGCGGGACGTCGTCGCGGCCCACGCGCCTTCAGGACATCCCGGGCCTCTCCTCCACGATCCTGAAGGGTTCGCTCAAGTCCCCGAACGTCAAGGAGTACACGGTCGGATTCGGCGCGGCGCTCGGCTCGCGCGGATTCGGGAAAGTCGACCTCATCTATCGCAACTGGGACGATTTCTACGGCAGCCGGATCGATCTCTCGACCGGCCCCTCACCCGAAGACCAGTTCGGCAACAACACCGACCTCGCCATCGTCGACAACGACGGCCGCTACGACCGCAAGTACACCGCGGTCCAGACGCAGTTCTCGTACCGGTTCCCGGTCGGCCTCTTCGTCGGCGGCAACTACACGTGGTCGCGCCTGACCGGCAACCTCGACGCGGAGGACTTCACCAGCGGTCCGATCCCCGGCACCGCGGCCGAGTACCCCGAGTACAAGCAGTTCAAGCAGAACAACCCGACCGGCTACCTCGAGGGCGACCAGCGCCACAGCGCGCGCCTCTGGCTCGGATTCGACTTCCCGACCCGCTTCGCCAACCTGAACCTGACGGTGCTCGAGACATACGCCTCGGGTCGCGCCTACCGCGCGCTCGGAACGATCGACACGCGGTCGTTCGTCGACAACCCGGGCTACATCGATCCTCCGACCGCGGTCAATTACTACTTCGGCGGCGGACGAGCGCCCTTCCGCTTCGAGGACATGACGCGCACCGATCTCGCGCTGAACGTCAGCCTGAAGGTCTGGAAGTCGCTCGAGGTCTTCCTGCAGCCCGAGTTGATCAACGTTTTCAACGAGGACGCGCTGACGGGCGGGCGCATCGGGATCGACTCGAGCACGACGGTCAACACGCGCGCCAGCGCCGGGGCGCCCCTCCAGAACTTCGATCCGTCGCAGCCGCCGGTCGAGGGC
>JBKPMI010000225.1:0-5577 GCA_046732075.1 Acidobacteriota bacterium
CGGGGCTTTCCGCCGCCGAGATCCTGAACCCAGGCGCGGCGATCACCGCTGTGCTCCTGCGCCAGGAACCAGATCCTTCGACCGTCGGGAAAGAACCCCATCCGTCCCCCGGGGTGGACCCCCGGCGTTTCGATCCTTCTCGGCTGCCCGGGTCCGGTTGGAATGACGAAGATCTGCGGGTTGGGAGGGTCGCTCACCGCGATCACGAACTTTCCGTCCGCCGAGAGGGCACGCGCCAGGCCCTCGCCGATCCGCTTCGGCGGCGAACCGTCGGTCTGCCGCAGATACACGGACCGGCTGCTCTGTCCGATCTCGCTCAAGAGCAGCGTGTCACCCCCCGGAGAGAGATCCACGGCCATGGAGCGGTCGAGGTGGGAGAGATTTCGTGGACGAACCTCGCCCGGAAAGTCTCCGAGGATCTCCGAGCTCTCGGAGAGGCGCCCGAGGAGCACGCGCCCAGCCGTGGAGATGTCGTGGAGGACGAAATCTCCGGGGAGCGTCGTCAAGAGCCTCTTCGGGCGGCCGGGGACGATCCCAAAAAGCTCGGTGGTGCCACCCGCGACGGAGTTGAACCAGATCTCGTTGGTCGCCCGGTGCCAGGCAATTTCCATCGCCCGCTCATGGAGATCGCGGACACCGCCTCCGGGCTCGGTCACGTACAGATTTCGAAACGCCGCGAACGCAACGCGATCTCCCGACGGTGAGATCGAGATTCGAGGATACGTCGGCGCGCTGACCTCGTTGAGCAACCTGCCCTGGGGAAACTCGATCCGATTCTTGCCTTCGACATAGCGAACCACGGCGAGCGACTTGCCGTCCGGGCCCCACTCCGCGGAGTACACGTCTTCCAGAAGCTCGCGCGGCGGGCCGCCGGCGAGCGAAGCCTCGGCAAGAGTCCCGCGGAGCCGGCTCGGGTCGATCGAGACGTCCGAGTGCGGTGGGCGAAAAGGAGCACTGAGCCGCGGCGCGAGAAGGAGCGCCATCTCGCCGGAGTTGGAGATCGAAAGAATATCCGCCGCCGGAAGGCCGAGCGAACGGGTCTCGGGGCTGTCGAGGCGCGCGGTGAAGAGCTCGGGCGGCTTGCCCTCCGACTGCGCGGCATACACCACCGTCTGGCCGTCTGGAGCAAACCGGGCCGTCGAGATTCCGTCGCCGCGAAACGTCAGCTGCCGGAAGCGCGGTGGCGTGTTTCGCGACTGCCCGACCCGCTGACCGATCCAGTAGACGCCGGCGACGAACGCGACCAGCGCCGCCGCGAGAGCGATCGTTCCCAATTTCCTCCGGCGACGGGGAGGCTCGAACGGAAGGCGGATTTCACTCGAGAGGTCGGTGACGTGCTCGCGCAGGGTCTCGAGCTCCCGCGCAAGGTCCTCCGTCGCGGCATAGCGGCCTTGCGGCTCCTTGGCGAGACACCGCTCGACGATCCAGCCCAGGTACGAGGGGGCTCTGGGATTGAGCACCGGCAGCGGCTCGGGCTCTTCCCGGATGATCGCCGCGAGTGTCTCCGGGGTGGTCGGCCGCTCGAATGCCCGTTTGCCGGTCACCATCTCGTAGAGGATCGAGCCGAAGGAGAACTGATCGGACCGGAAATCCACGGGCTGTCCGGTCGCCTGTTCGGGCGACATGTAACCGACCGTCCCCATGACGACGCCGGGTTCGGTCTCTCCCGCGATCGTCCGCACCTCCTCCGACTCTCCGCGATCCGAACCGGGATGCGTCAACTTCGCCAGTCCGAAATCGAGGATCTTCACGAGGCCGTCGCTCGTGACCATGACGTTCTCGGGCTTCAGGTCCCGGTGAACGATTCCCGCGGCGTGGGCCTTGGCAAGCCCGTCGGCAAGTTGGCCGGCAGTCGAGAGCAGCTTCCGGAGAGAAAGCGGTCCGGTATGAAGCAGGTCGCGCAACGTCTTTCCATCCACGAGCTCCATGACGATGAAAGAAGTGGAGTCGCTTCTTCCGATCTCGTAGATCGTCACGATGTTGGGGTGGTTCAAGGCGGAGGCCGAGCGCGCTTCTCTCTCGAACCGATCCAGGCGGGCCGGATCGGAAGACAACCTGGGAGGCAGGACTTTGACCGCGACATCGCGCTGAAGGCGGGTGTCCCGGGCACGGTAAACGTCCCCCATCCCGCCGGCGCCGAGCAGCCCGAGCAGCTCGTAAGGGCCAAGCTGCTTACGCGGGGAAACGGTCATGGATCCGCGGAGGATCCTATCGCCGCGCGATCTCCGGCCGGCTTCAATCAGGCGCTCAAAGGCGACCCGGAGAAAGCCGGGACTCTCTTACCGATGGAGATTCATTCGGCTGGAGCCGAACCGTCGAAATCCGTCAACTGGCTCCGAGCGTAGTCCCCTGAAACGTGCCCGGGAAGGAGAAGAGGTTTCCGCACGGGATGTTCACGGAGATTTGCCCCGAACCTTCTCCAAACCGACTCAGAATCGCACTCCGGCGCTGACGCGAAAAGTCCGGGGCAGCTGATAGTCGGCGCCGCTCGTCGGTTTGCCGAAGGTCGATGCGAGGTCGTAGTTCACGCCGCGCACGGGTTTCTCGGTGAACGGGTTGAAACGCTGGTAGGCGCCCGGAGAAGTTCGTGCCGTGAGGACGGAGACGTCGACCGAAGTCACACCCTTCTCGTTGAACAGGTTCAGGACGTCGGGCCGGACAAAAAACTCGGCGTTCCGGAAGACTCGGAACGTCAAGGTCAGGGCGAGATCGGTTCTCGTGATGTCGTCGGTGCGGAACGAGCCGGGTTTCGTGAAGAAATAAATCACCATGTTCGGAGGCTCGACGTACCCGGGGTTCTGGACGAAACCTCTCGGATCGATAGGTCCGGCCGCTTCGTACGGAACGCCCGAGTCGTAGGACTGCAGGACCGAACCGGCGAGACTGCCCCAGCGGGTCGGATGCTGATAGACGACCCAGAGCCGGGCGCGGTGACGCTGGTCCACGGCCGGCTGTGTCTGCCCGCGACCCGAGAGGTACCCCGTCGGAAACGCCCAGCTCTCGTCCCGGTACTCGGGGTACTCGTCCACGAATGGCGCCAGAAGAAGGCCGGCGGCCGGTCCCTCGCCCCGGAAATTGCCGGTCAGACGCGACCACGTGTAGCTTCCGGCCGCCTGCAGGGAGTCGGTGGCTCGCCAGGAAAACTGAGTCTGGACCGCGGTATAGCGGCGCTTCGCCCCGTCGCTGTTAATGATGACCGCCATGTCGTGGACGCTGCCGAAGGCCGGCGGGCTCTGGCCCGTCGAGAGGTCGATCTGCCTCGAGTAGAGATCCCGGTAGTCGCGAAAGAGGAAGTCCGCGCGAGCGAACCCCCTCGCACCGAGCGCCGCGCCGGCGCCGACGGAGTACTCCCGCGTGCTTTGCGGCCGGAGGTCCGGCGCGATCCTCGTCGAGATGCCGGGTAAGACAGCCCCCAGAGTCGGAGTACTCCCCGTACCGCCGATTCCCCGGAACCAGTCGAAGAGAATCGCGAGGGCCTGCTCGGTGGAGACGAGATCGCTCGTCGAGGCCGAAGAAGTGCAGTTGACGCACGGGCCGCCGTAGCGCCACCGGAGAGTCGCCATTTCCGCGGGCGAAGCCGCGTTGACGACGTTGTCGGAAAGCTTGTCCAGGTAACGCGCGTAACCGCCGTGGACTTCGTGTCGGCCGTCCCCTTTCGGATCGAACCGGAACGAAAGCCGCGGGCTCCAGTCCCCGGATTGGACGACGAGCTTCCCGCTGCTGTCGCGGTCGCGGTTGCGGTCGTAACGGACGCCCAGGTGGAAGCTCCAGTGACGGCCGAGCTGGAGGCGGTCCTCCAGGAAGGCCGAGTCCGTCGTCAGCTCGGACCCTCGCCCAGCCTGGAGAAACGGGAACCAGACGATCTGGGTCCCCGGACCGAAAACCGGAAACAGTGTGGTCCCCCGCATGATCGCGGACGACTGCTGGATCCAGAAATCGCTGCCGGAGATATGCCCGTTCTTCTGTGCGGACTCCGAGAAGTGCTCGTAGCCCGAGTGGATCTCGTGGATTCCGGCCCCGGACGTCGGAACGAAGTACACGCCCCGCACGGAGTACGAGTCGTTGTCATAGTGGTCCGGCTCGAAGCCGACGGCCGTGGGGGAATTGAAAGCTGCCGAGAAGCCGCGCGAAATGTCGGAGATGAGCGTCCCTCGAATCCGATCGGAATCGATCGGACTCGAGGTCTCCAGAGAAAATCGCCGGCGCGAATACTGTCCTTCGAGAAAGAGGCGGCTCGTCAGAACGCCGCTGGACCGGAGGGCCAGAAGCGAATAGGGCGCCTCGCGGGAAACGAGGCTCGCGGTGTCGAGGAGGATGTCCGCGCCCGGAGTGAGGTTCTGCTCCTCGAAGTTCACGTCGATGTAGGAGGCAACGAGATTCCATGCGGGGAGCGGCGAGATCGTCAGCTTGCCCTCGAGACGCCGTTCGTCGGTCGAGTGGACGTAGTCCGTCGGAGTGGGATCGACGTCCGCCGGCCGAGGCACCACGCGCGTCTCGCGGGAGTCGGAGAGCTTCGCCTGACGTCCCGCCGCGAAAAACCAGACGTGGTCCCTCCAGACCGGCCCGCCGAGGGTCTCCTCGTAGACGTCCGTGAGCTCGTCCACGCGGTTGTCGAGATCGAGCGCACGATCGAATGGGTCGTTGGCCGTCCAGCGATCGTTGTTCAGGCTGACGCGAAACGAGCCGTGGAGGTCGTTTCCTCCCGACTTCGTGATCGCATTGACGACGCCGCCCGTGAAGCGTCCATACTCCGCCGAGATGTTGCCGGTCGAGACCGTCGTCTCCTCGATCGCGTCCTCGATGAACAGGTCGTTCGGTTGCCCGCGCAGGTTCTCGTTGACGACGACGCCGTTGACCAGGAAGAGGCTGGAGTAGGAGAAAGCTCCCGAGATCATCAGGGCCTTCCGGTTGTTCACGGTTCCGACGTTTCCGCTGGGTCCGTTCTCCGCCACTCCCGGAGCGAGCAGCGTGATCGACCGGAGACTGCGGTCGAGCGGCAGGCGGTCGACGATCCGTTTGTCGTAGTTCGCCTCCACGGCCGGCGCGGCGAGCGGAGCAGCGGATGTCGCCGCCGTGACTTGCACCGACTCGGCGACCGCGGCGGGCTGCATCTTCTGATCGAGACGGGTCGTGGTTGCCGCACCGAGCGTCACGCTCCGCACGACGGTCTGCATCCCGTCTGCGCGGAACGTCACGGTGTAGTCGCCGGCAGGCAGCAGCGCGGCGAGGAAGTCGCCGGTCGCCGACGTCGAGGTCTCCCGGATCCCCTGCAGACGCGTCGACTCGAGGCGAATCGTGATTGCGGGAAGCCCTTCACCGCTCTCGGACATGACCCTTCCGGCGAGCGTCGCGGTTGGAAGTGATTGACCTTCGAGCACCCGCTGGGTCCTCGAGAGTCCAACGAGAAACAGGAAAGCAAGCGCGGCTCGAGCGCACCGCGCTGCAGCAGACGCGGGGGCACTCATTTCAACCCTTCGACCAGGAAAAGCTCGGACGAGTAGCGGTGGTGAGTGTAAACGCAGGTCTTCCCGTCTGCCGAAAACAGGATCCTTCCGATAGCTCCGCCCGCCGACGGGT
>JBKPMI010000226.1:0-2673 GCA_046732075.1 Acidobacteriota bacterium
CCACTCCGTAGACCAGGATGTCCTGCCCGTTGGTGCGCACCTCGCCGCCCGGCGGCAGGATCGTGACGCCGTAACCCGACGAGGCCTCGGAGACGCGCCAGTTCTCGGGGTACTGGATCTGGAAGAAGTCGTTGCGCTGATGGAACGAGCGCATCCGCGAAGAAGGGCGCTCAATCTGAGCCACGGAGCCGGTGCCGGTGGATCCCGAGGGATAGGTCGTTCCCTGGCCGCTCTGCGCCGCCCGCGCGATCTGCGACATGGTGCCGGCGCGCGGCATCCGCCGGATCTGCGCCTGGACGTTCTCGAGGCCGCCGATCACGGAGACGGAGCCCCTCGCGTGGAGAAGCTGCGCCTCCTGCCGCACCCGGGCTTCCCGGTTCTCGGGGTTCGGGTGATCGCTGAAGAACTGGGCGACCCGGCCGGGCTGCTGCGCCTGCTGTGATTTCAGGAGCTGGAACATCGTCACCATTGCGTTCGGGTCGTAGCCGGACCTCGCCATGATCTGGGTGCCGAGGACGTCCGCCTGGGACTCCGCGGTGCGGCTGAACCGGAGAAACAGCGCGTTCATGCCGAGACCGCCGACGGCCTGAACGATGGTGCCGGACGCGGTGCTGCCGCCTCCGAGGATCCCGCCCAGTATGCCGATCCCGGCCTTCGTCAGGTACGCCTTGGAGACCTGGTTCGTCCCGTGCCGCAGCGCCACGTGGGAGATCTCGTGCGCCATGACGCCGGCGAGCTCCCCTTCGTTGCGCACGGCGTCGAGGATGCCGCGCGTGACGTAGACCGGACCTCCCGGCAGCGCGAACGCGTTGATGTCCGAGGCGTTGACGACCTGGAAGGTGTACGGGAACTTCGGCCCCGGAGCGTTCGCGGCGAGGCGCCGGCCCACGCGGTCGACGTATCCCTGGATGGACGGGTCACGAAGCAGCGGCAGCTGCCTTTCCGCCTCGACCGCCGACTGCCGGCCGATCTCGACGTCCTGGTCAGGCGAGAAGACGTTGAAGCCGGCTTTCACCGCCGTCTGGGCGGATCCCGGAGCTGAAAACGCCATGAGGGCGGTGAGCGCGAGACCAACTGCCAGCCGGCGCGGGACTCCGGATCGAATTTCGCGGTTCATGACATGCCTCCTCGACCGTCTCCTCGACGGGGCACACGCGTGCCGTTTCCGAGAAACGCAAGGGAGGTGCCATAACGACACCGACGCAGCCGGACCTTCGGCAGCCGCTCGTGCCCGGCTACCGGCTCCCGGCTCCCGCCAGCGCGTCAGCGTACAGCCGGTGGAAGTGGTGCACCCCGCTCTCGCGCCGCACCGAGAAGCGGCCGACGTCGTACGTCCGGGACTCGAGCCCCTTCTGGACGGCTTCGCAGATGCCGATGTCCTCACGCTGGATCTCGTCGGAGAAGTCAATGGTCTGCCGGACCGTCTCCTGGACCGCCGGGCTCCGGGGGTCGCGGAAGAACCACTCGAAGACGGTCAGCGTCCGGCGGGGAGAGAGGGGCACGATGAGGTTGGTGGAGAAGTTGTCCGGGTACACGTTCAGCATCAGGTTCGGATAGACCCAGTAGAACTGCGCGTCGCTGTCGGGTTGCGTCGGATCGCGGCGCAGCCGGGCGCCGTCCCTCTTCTTGATCGGCGAGTGCTGGAGCGACCAGAAGCGGTCCGTTTCCGTGGAGTACAGCGAATAGTCGATTTCCTTCATCAGACCGGGGTGGACGATCGGGATGTGGTACCCCTCGAGGTAGTTGTCGACGTAGACCTTCCAGTTGCAGTCGAGTTCCCAGTCCTTCCGGCCGGCGAGCCCCATCTCCCCGAGGCCCCGCGCATCGAGCGTCGCCGCCAGATCGCCCAGCGTTTCGCGAAGTGAGGGCGCGGAGGCATCGAGGTTCGCGAACACCAGTCCGAGCCACGTTTCGACCTGGAACTCCGGCAGCCGCACCGAAGCCTTCTCGAAATCCTCGACTCCGTCGAACTCCGGCGTGTTGGAGAGCTGCCCGTCGAGCGCGTAGCTCCAGCCGTGGTAGCCGCACTTGAACGCGCCGCAAGTCCCTTCGCCCGCCGCAACGGGTCCGGCGCGATGGCGGCACACGTTGGAGAGCGCGCGGACGCGCCCGTCGTTCCCGCGGACGACGAGCAGAGGCTCTCCCGCGATCTCCGCCGTGAAGTACGAGCCGGGCGAAGCGACCTGGTCCTCCCGCCCGACGAGTTGCCACGTGCGGGCGAAGATCCGGTCGCGCTCCGACAGGGCCGTCGCGGAGTCCATGTAGCACCAGGACGGGATCGTTCCGGCGTGCTCGAGGCGTTCGTCGACGTGGATTTCGCGAGCCATGCGCCGGAGTCTATTTCGGCTCCCGGCTACCGGCTACCGCCTCAGATTTCGATCTGCGCCCCCATCTCGACGACCTGGTTCGGCGGCAGCCGGAAGAAAGACATCGCGCTCGTGGCATTGCGCGACATGAGCGCAAAGAGCTTCTCGCGCCAGATCGCCATCCCGAGTGTTCCGTGCGGGATGAGCGTCTCCCGGCCGAGGAAGTACGTCGTACTCATCGAGTCGATGGGTTTTCCCGCGAGCTTCATGCCGGTCAACGCCTTCGGGACGTCCGGATCCTGCATGAAACCGTAGTGCAGCGTAATCCGATGGAAACCTTCGCGGAGATCCTCGATCTCCGCCCGAC
>JBKPMI010000227.1:0-3858 GCA_046732075.1 Acidobacteriota bacterium
GCTCCGCGCTCGACCGCGACCGCGACCGCCTCCCGCCGCCGCGCGGCGCGCCGGCCGGCCGCCGTGCCCGCCCCGTTGAAGCCGCGGACGGCGCCGCGGGGGTCGGTGCCGGAGAGCCTGGTGATCGTGACCGGCCTCTCCGGCTCCGGCAAGAGCTACGTCTTCAAGTGCCTCGAGGATATGGGATATCTCTGCGTCGACAACCTGCCGCTGCCGCTGGTCGAGCCGCTCCTCTCGGAGGTGTCGGCGCCGCGGGTGGGAATCATTCTCGACGTCCGCAACGCCGACTTCGCGTCGGGCTTTCCGCCGATCCTGGCGCGCGTGCGGGAGCGCGTGCCCGGCGCCCGGCTCCTCTTCCTGGACGCGTCGGAAGAGTCGTTGATCCGACGCTTCTCCGAGACGCGGCGGCCGCACCCGTTGTCCGTCGACCGCCCGCTCCTGACCGCGCTTCGCAACGAGCGGGAGCTCCTGGAGGACGTCCGAGCGCTCGCCGACGTCGTCGTCGACACCTCGGCGATGACCGTGCACGAGCTCCGGTCGTTCATGCAGAAGACGTTCGTGGGAGAAAAGGCGGGCGCGCGGATGGTCGTGTCCGCGACGTCGTTCGGCTACAAGTTCGGAGTGCCGCACGACGTGGACCTGATCTTCGACGTGCGCTTCCTCGCGAACCCGCACTTCGTCCCGGAGCTCAAGCCCAAGATCGGAACGGACCCGGCGGTCGCGGCATACATCGAGCAGGATCCGCAGACCGGCGAGTTTCTGTCGCGGCTGGCGGAGTTTCTCGACTATCTCCTTCCGCTCTACGAGCGCGAGCACAAGAGCTATCTCTCGATCGGCATCGGATGCACCGGCGGCAAGCATCGATCGGTGTACGTCGCGGAACACCTCGCGCGCCTGCTCCAGCAGCGCGGTCTCCCCGTGCGCGTGTCGCACCGCGACGCGACGCGCGAGTGAGATACTTTCCGAAATGATCCGGAGCGCCCGGACCACCGGATGATCGGGATCCTTCTGGTGACCCACGGCCGCCTGGCCGAGGAGCTGAAGGCGGCCGCCCTCACGATCCAGCCGGACATCGAGCAGATCGTGGCGGTGGCGCTCGAGTGGAACCAGGTGGGCGACGACGCCAGCCGGCGGATCGCCGAGGGGCTCGAGGAAGCGGACCAGGGTGAGGGCGCGATCATCCTGACCGACATGTTCGGCGGGACCCCGACGAACCTCACGCTGCCTTTCCTCCGCCGCGACCGCGTGGAGATCGTCACCGGGGTCAACCTGCCGCTGCTCTTGAAGTGTGCGTCTCTGCAGAAGAGCGGCAAGCCGGTCGTCGAGATCGCCCACGTCGCGAAGGATCGCGGACAACGGTCGATCTACGTCGCGTCGGACCTCCTGGCCGACGAGGAAGCCGTCTCCGCCGCAGGGGCGGAGGGACGGGAGAGCCCTTGATCGAACGCGAGGTCGCCATCCGCAACCGGCTGGGACTCCATGCGCGCGCGGCTGCCAAGTTCGTGCAGACCGCGAGCCGCTTCCAGTCGGAGATCAAGATCCGCAAGAACGGCGAGGAAGTCGACGGGAAGAGCATTCTTGGACTTCTTCTGCTCGCCGCCTCGCAGGGCACTCAGATCACGATCGCCGTCTCGGGCGCGGACGAGGCCGCCGCGTTCGCCGCGGTCGAGGACCTGATCGCGCGGAGTTTCGACGAGGACCAATGAGCCGGAAGCGAGGTTTCAGGTCAGGAGGTCTCAGAGGTATAGGTATCAGGTATCAGGCGTCGGGTGTCAGGAGCCAGGTCGAAAGCTCCTGAAACCTGATACCGGACACCTGAAACCTTTACTCCTGACACCTGACCCGGACTCCTGACACCAATGCTTCAAGGTCTTCCTGTTTCCCCCGGCCTCGCGGTCGGCCGCGCCGTCATCGTCCGTTTCGGGGGTCTTCCCGCGTTCCGGCGCGCGGTCGATCCCGACGAGTTCGCCGACGAAGAACGGCGGCTCCGCCGCGCGTCGCGTCTGGCGGCACAGGAGTTCCGCCGGCACTCGGCCGAAGCCGGCGGCGAGGTCGGCGCGGAGCTGTCCGCGATCCTCGAGGCGCACGGGCTGATCGCCTCGGACGAGACCTACCTCGAGGTCGTCCTGGAACGGATGCGCGGCGAGCGGGTCAACGCGGAGTGGGCGCTCGCCGAGGTCACGCGGGAGCTCGCAAAACGCTTCGAGACCGCGGACTCGGACGCCATGCGCGAGCGGGCGGCGGACATCCACGACGTGGGCCGAGAGATCGCGCGTCACCTGACGGGCGGAGCGGACGTTCTTCCGACGGAACTCCCGCGCGGATCGATCCTGGTCGCCGACGAGATCTCGCCGGTCGACGCGTCGCGGCTCGATCCGCGGCGCGTGCGCGCGCTCGTACTCGAACGCGGGGGGCCGACGTCCCACGCGACGATCATCGCCCGGTCGTTCGGACTCCCGGCGGTGGTGGGTATCGCCGGCGTCTGCGAGGCGATCTCCCCCGAGAAACCGATCATCGTCGACGGGGACCGCGGCACGGTCGAGAGGAATCCGTCGAAGGAGCGGCTGCGACGCAGCCTGCTCCGCGTCCGCGAGGGGCGCGACCGGGCGCGAAGGCAGCGCGCGCGGACCTCCCGCGCCGCGACCACGCGGGACGGCGTCCGCATCGTGGTCCGCGCGAACCTCGAGCTCGCCGAGGAGTTCGCGTCGCTCGACCGCTTTCACGCCGAGGGGGTGGGGCTTTTTCGATCCGAGTTCCTCTACCTGCGCGCGGCACCCCGCTCACCGGGCGTCGAAGAGCAGCGGGCCGTCTACGAGAGCCTGCTCGCCGCGGCCGCGCCGCACCCGGTCGTCGTCCGGACGTACGATCTCGGCGGCGAGAAGGGGATCGGACCCGCTCCGGGCGAGAATCCGGCGCTCGGCTTGCGGGGCCTCCGCTACTGCCTCGCGCACCCCGAGCTCTTCGGCGCCCAGCTCGAAGCGCTCTGCCTGGCGTCACGGAAGGGACCGCTGTCGATCCTCCTGCCCATGGTCACGTCGCTCTCGGAGGTCGAAGCCGCGCGCAGCGAGCTCGAGAGGGTCGCGAAACGCGCCGGCCTTTCCAAGGCGCCGCCGCTCGGAGTGATGGTGGAGGTCCCCTCGGCGGCGCTCCTCGCCGAAAAGCTCGCCCGGGCGACCGACTTCTTCTCGATCGGGACGAACGACCTCGCGCAGTACGCGCTCGCCGTCGACCGATCGAATCCGGACGTCGCGGCGCTCTACCAGCCGCTCCATCCGTCGATCCTCCGGATGCTAAGATCGGTCATCGACGCCGGACGCAGCCAGGGGCGGCCGGTGGCGGTCTGCGGCGAGCTCGCCGGGGACCCGGTCGGGATCGCGGTCCTGGTGGGGCTCGGCATCCGGGAAGTCTCGGTCACGCCGGTCGCGATCGCCGGGGTCAAAGATTCCCTCGGGTCGATCGATTCGACCCGCGCGCGCGCCCTGGCGGAAAAGGCGCTCGCGGCGGCGGAGGCGTCCGAAGTGGAAAAGCTGTTCCGGAGTCGCCCGTGAGGAAGGTCCCCAAGCCCTGGGGGCACGAGCTGATCTTCGCGGAAAACGAGCGATATGCCGGGAAGATCCTGCACCTGGAGCCGGGTCACTCCCTCTCTCTTCAGTACCATGAAAGAAAAGACGAGACGTTTTACGTTCTTCGGGGCGAAGTGAACCTCTCCGTCGAGGTCGAGGGGACGATGAAGGAGCTCCGGCTCCCCGAGGGCAGCACCTACCGGATCCGGCCGGGCGTCCGCCACCGGATGCGCGCGGATGCCCCCTGCGACCTGATCGAGGTGTCCTCGCCGGAGCTCGACGACGTCGTCCGGCT
>JBKPMI010000228.1:0-17295 GCA_046732075.1 Acidobacteriota bacterium
GCATCCCTCCCTGGTGAGTCCCGATCAGGCGCGGCCTGGCAATGGGCTTCTCCTGTTTTTCCGGGTCGATGATTTCGACACGGCGCTGCCGCGAGCACGGGCTCTCGTCGCGCAGCTCGAGGAGGAGCCTCACGTGAACCCGAGCACCGGGACTGCCGAGTTCTCGCTCCGAGATCCGGATGGGTACTACGTCACGATCAGCGCGCTCTCTGCAGCGTAATCGCAACACAAAGCGAGAGGGAGAACACGGAACCCTCGTGCTCGCAGAACGGCGGTCGGGGTACGTCATCATCCTCCTCGGATCCATCCTGGGTTCAGGCGTCCCCGTCATCCACTTCATGAGAACGGGAGGTGTCCTCGGAGGCGAGATCGGGAAGTCCGGCGGAGACCTTTTCTTCGTCTGGACGCTCATCGCGCTCGGCGTTACCGCGGTCTTCTCCGTCATCCTCTCGGCGCGTGCACTGCTGGGGTGGCGCCGGCCCCGGTAGCCAGACCGGTTTGGTATTTTCAGTCTCAACGAGGTGAATGCGATGAAGGCCAAAGGAACGTCGCGCGCAAGCAAGCCGCGGAAGTCGGCCGCCAGGTCCAGTTCCCGGCTCGACCAGCGATTCCGCGATCCGGGGGATTGGCGCGAAGAGACTCTGGCCCGCATGCGGGCTCTGATCCTGGAGGCCGATCCCGGGATGATCGAGGAGCGGAAGTGGAGGAAGCCGTCGAACGCGATGGCGGGAGTCCCGGTGTGGTCGCACAACGGGATCGTCTGCACCGGGGAGACGTACACGAAAGTCGTGAAGCTCACGTTCGCCCGGGGCGCCAGCCTTCCCGATCCGACACACCTGTTCAACTCCAGCCTGGAAGGCAACACGCGAAGGGCGATCGATATCCATGAAGGGGAGAAGGTCGACCCGCGCGCGTTCAAGGCGCTCGTGAAGTCCGCGGTGGCCGAGAATGGCCCGCCGGCGAAGAAAAGGTAAACGCGTCCCGCTGCTCTCGGGCGGCAATCCGCAGATCGTGAAGGCGGAGGGTAACGCGCCGGTGCAGGCCTACATCTCCGCGATGCCGGGCTGGAAGCGCCGCTTCGGGAAGCGCCTCGACGCGCTTATCGCGCGGAACGTGCCCCGTGTGCGCAAGTCCGTGAAGTGGAACTCGCCCTTCTACGGCATCGAGGGTCAGGGTTGGTTCCTGTCATTCCACGTCTTCACCCGCTACGTCAAGGTGACCTTCTTTCGCGGTACGGCGCTGCGGCCCGTCCCGCCCGGCGCCAGCAAGCAGAAGAACGTGCGCTACCTCGACATTCACGAAGGCGACGACCTCGACGAGGCGCAGATGGGCAGCTGGGTGAAGCAGGCCGCCGCGTTGCCCGGCTGGATTCCCGGCCGACTGTCCTGAGGATTCGTCTTCGCCCCGAGTCGCCGGCGATAGAATCGCCTTCGAAGCGAGGCAAATGCCGTGAAGTCGTCGGCGCGGTGCACGAAACGGCGAGCGGGTTTCCGAAGGCTTCGAGTCGGACCTGCCGTCTTCGGCATCGCCGCAGCGATTTCTCCCCTCGTGCCGACGGCCGCCTCTTCGGCGAACCTTTACAGCGATGCCGCCAGTTTCGCGGTACCGACCGCTGCGAGCGCACTGCTCTACTCCCCGGTCGCCAACGCCCTCGTGCTCCGGAACAGCGCGAGTCAGGCCGTGGCGATCGATCTCGCCACACAGAAGGCGTCGCCGCGGCTGGCGGTAACCCGCTTCACCGACATCGCACTCTCGCCGAGCGGGCTGTTCGCGTTCGCCGCCGACTATGGCGGCGAGAACATCGGTTATGGAACACCTTACCTGCCCAGCTACGTGCATCGGATCGACCTGACGACGAAGGTCTGGGACGTGCGATCGGCCTACATCGCCGGAAACGTCCAGGCAGTCTCGGACACTCAGATCATCCTGAAGTCGATCGATCAGTGGGTGACGTTCACCTACAACGAGTGGACGAGCGACAGCGCACTCCTGCAGCTCACGTCCTATTACCCCATCGCCTACTATGGCGACTTCCGCTTCGACGCGCGTTCTCAAAGGCTGCTGCATGGAGGTTCGGGCTCGAGCTCGGAGGAGATCACGGCATGGCGGATCGTCGGATCCAACTTCGTGCGGCAGGAAACGTCCGGAACCTATGGGTCGGCACAGGGATACGGCGGCACCGTTGCGCTGGCGACCGACGGGAGCACCTTTTACTACGGGCGATTGCAGGTGGATGCCCTGGACGTCACACATAACCGGAACGTGTTTCCGGAGGCGATCTACGCAGCCAATGGGGACGTCGCCTTCGGGAAAGACCACTACTACGACGCCAGCAGCGGCGCTCTCCTGGGAAGTCTGCCATTCGCGACGACCGTCTACGCGATGAACGCGGCGGGCTCTGACTTCTGGGCCTACGATCCGGCAACGACGACTGTCCACCACTTCCTGCCGACCGGCTCGGACTTCTATACCCTCACGCCGTGCCGGGTCTTCGACTCGCGAAGCGCCGCCGGGCCGGAAAGCGCGGCGCCGTCTCTCGCTTCGGGGGAAGCTCGAGTCCTGGAGATCGCCGCGCGATGCGGAATTCCCCCGTCGGCGAGGTCGCTGGCCGTCAACCTGACCGCGACGGGGGCGGCAGGCCAGGGCAGCGTCCGGGTCGTTCGGGGAGGACGCGCGCCCCAGGCGGTCGGCGTGAGCGTCTCCTTCAGTGCCGCACAAACCCGAGCCACCAACGGTGTTGTCGACCTGCCTCTCGACGGGCGTGGGACCGTCATGCTGGTCAACAGCTCACATGGTCCGGTCGACTTCGTCGTCGACGTGACCGGGTACTTCGAATAGCGGCCCGGGCGAAGTCGGTCCGACGTTTCGGCGGCCCACCCTGACCATGCCCAGACTGGTCGTTCGTAGTTTTTCGATCTCGATCGACGGTTACGGCGCCGGGCCGAATCAGGATCTCGAGAACCCGCTCGGAATCGGCGGTCTGGAGATGTTCGACTGGGTCTTCCACACGCGCACGTGGCAGCGCCAGCACGGCGGCGAGGATGGGGAGACCGGCGTGGACGACGAGATCGTGGCCAGGGCGTTCGACGGGATCGGCGCCTGGATCCTGGGGCGCAACATGTTCGGTCCTGTCCGGGGTCCCTGGCCGGACGACAGCTGGAAGGGTTGGTGGGGCGAGGAGCCGCCGTACCACACGCCGGTCTTCGTCCTGACCCATCACCCGCGGGCGCCCCTTCCCATGAAGGGCGGAACGGAGTTCCGCTTCGTCACCGGCGGGATTCACGACGCGCTGGAGCAGGCGAGGGAAGCCGCCGGCGGACTCGACGTCCGGTTGGGAGGCGGCGTGTCCACGGTCCGCCAGTACCTGCGCGAGAAGCTCATCGACGAACTGCATCTCGCCATCTCGCCCGTCCTGCTGGGCACCGGCGAGCATCTGCTGAGCGGAATCGATATGCGTGCGCTGGGGTACGAGTGCGTGGAACACGTGCCCGGCGCCCGCGCCGCCGCTCACGTCACTCTTCGCAAGCGGGGATAAGCGAGAGACGATGACGCCCGGCGCCATCGACGCTTCGCAACGGAAGGCCGCCCGGGTCGCGGGCCTCGCCAATCTCCTCGCGATGGCGACGGTCGTCGTCGCTCAATACGTTCTTTTCGGACCCCTCGTCGTCCGGGGCGACCCGGCGGCGACCGCTCGCAACATCCTGGCGCACGAGCGGGTGTTCCGGCTGAGCATCGCCTTCGACCTCTTCTATGTCGTCGGCATCCTGGTTCTGATCGCGGCCCTCTACGTGATCCTGAAGCCGGTGGCCCCGGGCCTCGCCCTGCTCGCGGCGATCTCTCGACTCGTGTACGCCCTGACCTGGGTTGCACTCGCGATGAGCCTCTTCGCCGGCGTCCGACTCCTCGGAGATTCGAGCTCCCGGAGCGTGTTCGGAGCGGGTGTCGTGCCGGCCGTTGCCAGGCTGTATTTCGGCCGGGGCTTCGAGGCGTACTACGTCGGTCTGCCGTTCTACGCTCTCGCTTCGACCCTCTGCAGCTGGCTTTTTCTTCGGTCCGGCTACATCCCGAAGGCGCTGGCTGTCTTTGGACTGATTTCTTCCGCATGGTGCGTGGCGTGCGCCTTCCTCTACATCGTGTCGCCCGACTTCGGCCGGGCGGTCAACCCGTACTGGTTCGACTCTCCGATGGCCCTCTTCGAGATGGCGGCGAGCGTGTGGCTCCTTCTCCGTGGGCTGAGGCCGTCCGGGGCGCCGCTGCGGCCGTCGGCGGAGAACGCGGATTCGTGAAGGCATACCTCGTGACGACCGGCGCAATATTTGGTCTGATCACCGTCGCGCACCTTTGGCGGATCATCGACGAATGGCCGCACCTCGCGATGGAGCCGTGGTATCTCCTGCTCACCGCAGCCGCGGCGGCAATGGGCCTCTGGGCGTTGCGTCTGCTTCGCCGCTCGCGCCGCACGCCCGCGGCGCCTGACGAGGATCGGTCGGTATGACCACGCTCTTTCTCGTCTTTCGTGAACCGGGCCCCGGCTGGGTCGCCGGTAAGCCCACGCGCCAGCAGCCGCTCTGGGACGAGCACGCGGTTTTCATGGATCGGCTCTTCGACCAGGGACGGGTCGTTCTCGGCGGGCCCTACGCGGACTACAGCCGCAACCTGGTCGTCGTGAAGGGACGCGACGTCGCGGAAGTGACCGACCTCTTTCGTGACGATCCCTGGGCCGGTGGAGTGCTGGGCGCGCCGGAAGTAGTCGAGTGGACGATTTTTCTGGACTCGCGAGCGCAGCCGGGAAGCCAGCGATGACGCTCGTGCGGATCGCGGCCGGCCTCGCGCTCGTCGTTGGCTGCGCCACGGCCTCTGGGCCGTCGGAGCGACCGCGAGAATCGGTGGCGACTGTGCTGAACACTTACGCGGCTGCCATGAAGACGGGCGACTACAGCCGGGTGACGTTCGCGCCGGACGTGACGTTCGTGGGTCCGCTGACGAACGGTCCGATCAACGGCGAGACGGCCGTTCGGGCGTTCCTGGTCGGGGTGTCGACGGACGTAAAGGACATCCGGGTGAAGCGGCAGGTGATCGACGGCGAATTCGCCTGCGTCGTCGCGGAGCTCGAAACGAAAAGCGGAACGGTCGTTCCGTACATCGAATACTTCCGGGTGGTGGACGGGCGGATCCTGGAGATCCATCCGTACTTCGATCCCCGCCCGCTGATTCGATGAACGATCGTCAAGGAGCGCGCATGAAGGGAATGCCCGGCGTCGTGATCGCAATCGTGGCGCTCGGGATCGCGGCTCTCGCGGCTTCGCGGGTCGTGCCGCCGATGCGTCTCGTCGACGTGCTGACGTTCTTCGGCGCCGGCTTCGCTGCCGGCGCGGGCGTGATCGGCGCCGTCATCCGCCTCCGTTACGATCGCAATGGCTGAGGCATAGAGGTATCACTGCCATGCCGAAAGACTTCGAGCTGAGCGGTCCGGCCTTCGTGGCTTTGCTGGTCCGGGACGTAGCCGCGTCCGCCGCCTTTTATGAACACACGCTCGGTTTCCGGCGCGACCCGGAGGGATTTCGCGTGCCGGGAGCCGCGGGAGTCACCTTCCTGAGCTATCCGATCCCGTTCGCGGTCGGACCCGCGCCGCCGGGCGTGGACCTGGACAGCATTCCCCGTCCGATCCTGGCACCGTCGCTCTGGTGCAAGACGGCAAACAGCCAGATCGCTCACGACGCTCTGGTCGTGGCGGGAGTCACCATCCTCCGGCCGCTCAAAACCGCGCGGTTCGGCCGTCAGTTCACGTTCGTCGATCCCGACGGCTACGCGATCACGATCTATGACCGGGACGCGCCGCCGGAGGGTTGGGAAAAGAGTGACTGACCCCGGAATTCTCGACGCGATCGGAAGCACCTCGCTCGTCCGTCTTCGCAAGGTCGTTCCGCCCGATTGCGCCGGGATCTACGCGAAGCTCGAGTGGGAAAACCCCACCGGCAGCATGAAGGATCGGATGGCGACAGCCGTGATCTCGCGCGCGGAGGCGGACGGCCGCCTGAAACCGGGAGATACCGTCGTCGAGTACACCGGGGGAAGCACGGGAACGTCGCTCGCCCTCGTCTGCGCCGCGAAGGGTTACCGGATCCGGATCGTGAGCTCGGATGCCTTCAGTCGCGAGAAGCTCGACCACATGGCGTCGCTCGGCGCGGAATTGACCATCGTGCCGAGCGATGAGGGCCGCAGCACGAAGAAGCTCTTCCTCGACATGGTGGAGACCGCCCGCAGGTTGAGCCGGGAGCCGAACACGTACTGGGTCAACCAGCTCGAGAACAGCGACACCATCGCGGGTTACTACCCGCTGGGCGAGGAGATCTGGAATCAGACGGACGGAAGAGTCGATGCGTTCGTCCAAAGCGTGGGGACGGCAGCCTCGTCGCGCGCCGTCGCGACCGTGCTGAAAAGGCACAGGCCGGACGTCCGGATCGTCGCCGTCGAGCCCGCCGAGTCTTCGGTCCTGTCGGGAAATCCGCCCGGGCCGCACAAGATCGAGGGGATCGGGATCGGATTCACGCCCCCGCTCTGGGAGCCGAGCCTCGTGGACGAGATCGTGCCGGTCGCAACCGACGACGCGAAGGAGATGGCGCGGCGAATCGCGCGGGAGGAAGCCCTCTTCGCCGGGACTTCCTCCGGCGCGAACGTCATCGCTGCGATCCAGGTGGGAAAACGCCTCGGCCCGGACGCCTGCGTCGTCACGCTGATGATCGACTCCGGCTTGAAGTACTTGAGCACCGACGTGTACAAGAGCGCATGACGAATCGCATCGACCTCTTCTACAGCACGTACGGGCACTTCACCGATCCGGTGCTCGACGCCATCCGGAAGGAGACGTTCGGCACGGACATCGGCCAGAACAGCTGGCTGACGGTCGACGAATACGAGCGGCTGCTTCCCTGGCTTCAGCTGTCTGCCGGGAGCCACGCCCTGGAGGTCGCCAGCGGCTCCGGCGGACCGGCGCTCTACCTCGCCCGCTCGACCGGGTGTCGCGTCACCGGGATCGACGCCAACGAGAGCGGCGTGGCCACGGCGACCGAGATGGCGGCCCGGTCCGGCGACTCCGACCGCGTCCGGTTCCGGGTTGCGGACGCCAACGCCTCGCTGCCGTTCGACGAAGACTCGTTCGACGCCCTCCTCTGCATGGACTCGATGAACCACTTTCCGGATCGCCTGGCCGTCTTCCGTGAGTGGCGACGCGTGCTCCGCCCCGGGGGCCGCGCCCTCTTCACGGACCCGGTGGTCGTCACCGGGCCGGTCACCAACGACGAACTCGCCCTCCGGAGCTCGATCGGCCTCTTCCTTTTTGTGCCCCCGGGGGTCAACGAGCGGCTGATCGAGGAGGCGGGTCTCCGGCTCGTCCGGCAGGAAGACGTCACCGGCAACGCGGCTCTCGTCGCGGGCCGCTGGCATCGCGCGCGGCAGGCGCGCCGGGAGGAGCTGCTGCCGATGGAAGGGGAGGAGCGGTTCGAAGGTCTGCAGAAGTTCTTCCAGTCCGTGCACGATCTGACGAGGGAGCGGCGGCTGTCGCGGATCGCCTACCTGGTGGAGAAGCCCGCCGACTGAAGGAAGGTCCACCCGATCGTCGTACGATTCCGCGAAAAGAGACGCCCACCTTGAGCACGCTGCCGGACACCACCGACGTCGTCATCGTCGGAGCCGGGCCGACCGGCCTGACTCTCGCCGGGATCCTGGCGCGCGAACGCGTTCCGTTCGTCCTGGTCGACCGCCTCGCCGAGGGATCCAACACGTCGCGCGCGGCCGTCGTGCACGCCCGGACGCTCGAGGTGCTGGAGGAGATCGAGGTCACCGACCGGCTGCGGGCCGGAGGCCTGGTCGTGCCCCGGTTCACCCTGCGGGATCGCGATCGCGTGCTCTTGACGATCCGCTTCGACGGGCTCTCGACGCGTTACCCCTACACACTGATGATTCCGCAGAACGCGACGGAAGCGATCCTTCTGGCCCGGCTTCGCGAGATGGGCGGCGACGTCCTTCGCCCGCACGAGGTGACGGACGTACGGCAGGACGCGGACGGCGTCACCGCCACCGTGACCGCGGACGGCGGGTCCCGGACGCTCCGCGGCCGGTATCTCGTGGGCGCCGACGGCATGCACAGCGTCGTGCGCGAGCGCGCGGGCGTGGGATTCACCGGCGGTACGTACGAGCAGTCCTTCGCGCTCGCCGACGTCCGGATGAGCTGGCGGATCCCGGGCGACGAGGTGATGCTGTTCCTCTCTCCCGACGGGCTCGTGGTGGTGGCGCCGCTTCCGGGCGGACGCCATCGGATCGTGGCGACCATGGACGACGCGCCCGAACACCCGGATATCGCCGACATGCAGCGGCTCCTCGACACGCGCGGTCCGGTCGCCGGCGCCGCCCGCGTCGAGGAGATCGCCTGGAGCTCCCGGTTCCGCGTGCACCACCGGATCGTGGACCGCTACCGGGCCGGCAGGATCCTCCTCGCGGGAGACGCGGCGCACGTCCACAGCCCGGCCGGAGGACAGGGGATGAACACCGGCATCCAGGACGCGGTCGCGCTCGGCCGGGCGCTCACGGCGGTCGTGCGCGGTGCGAAGGAGTCCCGGCTGGACGAGTACGATCGCGTTCGGCGGCCCGTCGCGCAGAGAGTCGTCGCCTTCACCGATCGGATGACGCGGATGGCGACCCTGCGGACGCCGCGCGCACGCGCGATGCGAAACATCCTGGTCGGTCTGATCGGGAGGATCCCAGCTTTCCGCCGCTTTCTCGCCATGGAGCTCTCCGAGTTGAGGAACCGATGACGCGAAGAATCGGACTTTCGGTGCTGGCATTGGTCGGTTCGATCGCCTGCGGCAGCCGCATCGACTCGCTGTCTCCCACGCGCGCGGCCCCCGGGGAAGAGTTCACGATCAACGGAACGGACCTCGACAATCTCGGATCGCCGCCCGCGGTTCCGCCGCGCATGAAGCGGTGCGACGAGTTCCAGCTGGAGGTCGTCCAGTGGTACGCGAACAGTGTGCGTGTCCGCGTCCCGGCCGGCGTTCCCGCCGGCGTCTATGACGTCTGGGCGTTCGGCCAGCCCACCGGCGCCTACAAGCGGGGGAGAACGAACTCGCTTCCCTTCTGGGTGACCGCGGCGCCCGTGCCGTACACGGTCGCGGATCCCTACGAGGTGCAGATCCGGTCCTTCCGCGCGCGCTACGGAAAGAGCCCGGAGTGGGAGGCCTGGATGCTGAACAACCGCGACCGCTACGAGCCGGTCTTCCGGGCGGCGCACGCGCTGCCGTGTCCCGTCACCATCGGAGTCAGCTATCAAGCGCCGCTCCCGTACAACCCGCCGTGGTCGAGCGAGTCGGAGCACATGCAGGCGCTCGACAAGATGGCGGATCCGGTGTTTCCGGGATACCACTTCGACTTCCGGTTCGGCGACACGGGCCCGACCTATGCCCACGCGTTTCTCGGGGCGCCGGGAACGTCGTCCGGCTCGTACCCGAACATGTACCTCCACTACGAAACGATCTTCAACCACGAGTTCGGTCACGTCGTGAACGTGCTCCATCACTACGACGACGCGGACCTGTCGACGATCGGGCAGGGCCATCACTTTCCACCGGGCGAGCGAGGCTGCGTGATGGATCGGAACGACGAGCAGTACTGTTCGGCGTGCCGCGCCGCGCTCAACCTGCCGCTCGACGTGGACAACTCCGCCTCCGCCGGTGCGGCGTCGAGCGCGATCCTCGCCCGCTATCCGCCGGGCTGGTAGCGGAGCAGTGAAGGTCGCGTTCGGCCTGAAGGCGCACTCCGGCTGGGCGGCTCTCGTCGTGGCCGGGCGGCGCGACGGTCACCCGGAGATCGTGGATCGGCGCCGCCTGGAGCTCGTGGAGGAGGAGTGGGCGAAGCAGCCGTACCACGCGGCGGAGAACCTGGAGAAAGCGGCGGCGCGGGAGCTCGTCGGCCGCGGGGTCGCGGCGGCGCACCGGATCGCCGCCCGGGAGCTCCGCGCGGCGGTAAAGCGGGAGCGGGAGCGCGGCAACGAAGTCGTCGCGGGCGCGGTGCTCGTCGGGAACCCCCTGCCGGAGTGGAGCGTCGACCAGATCCTCGCCGTGCACCTGCGGATGCACGCGGCGGAAGGTTTTCTCTTCCGCGACGCGCTCGCCCGCGCTGTCGGGGCCTGTGGAGCGAAACTGGTGGCGATCCCGGAGAGGGAGCTGACGTCCCGCGCCGTGAAAGCGCTCGGGATGTCCGAGCCCGCTTTCCGGAAGGAGCTCGCGGTTCTCGGCAAGTCCGTCGGGCCTCCGTGGGGCCGGGATCAGAAGGACGCCGGGCTCGCGGCGCTGGTCGGGCTCGAGACAAAGTGAGACGATCGCCGGAAAAGCTCCCCGATCTGGAGAAGACATGCCGTTCAAGAGCAAGGCCCAGCGGAGAAAGTTTGCCGAGCTCCTGGTCCAGGGCAAGATCTCCGACGAGACCTACGAGGAGTGGAATCGCGAGACCGGATCCGAAAAGCTGCCGGAACGCGTGACGCCGAAGCCGAAAGCGAAGAAGAAACCGTCGGCCAGCCGGAAGAAAACGTCGATCCGAAGCAAGAAGAAGAAATGAGTCGCAAACCTTCATTCCGAGGAGGTCCGGCATGAGCTCAGCGGTCCCGAAGGCCCCGCCCTCGCGCGCCCAGCAGGCCGCCAAGGCCTCCTGGATGGCGCCCCTGATCGTCGTCATCTTCAACTACATGATCAAGAGCAGCCTCCAGCGGACGGGGAGCCGTTCGATGGTGATCGTTGTCGTGAGCCTCGTGATCTACGTCGCAGGTCTCCTGCTCGCAATCTACGCGCTGTCTCAGGTGAAGACGGCCGGCCGCAAGGGCGTGCTCGCGCCGGCGATCGTCGGTCTCTTTCTGAACGGTCTCTTCCTGCTCCTCGTCGGCTCCGTGGTGCTGATGAACCGCGGCCCCCGAGCCCCGCAGTCGTCTCTTCCGAGCTCCGCGGTCTCATCGCTTCTCGACGCCTGATCAACCGCTCGTGCCCGAAGCCTTGACCTCGCCGCTGATCCCCTGGGAGAGCTTCTACGTGATCGTCGGGTCGTCGGCGGCGGCACTCACCGGTCTCCAGTTCGTCGTGATGGCTCTCGTCGCCGAGCGCGAGAGGAAGAGCACGATCTCGGAGGTCGACGCGTTCGGCACTCCGACCGTCGTGCACTTCAGTGCCGTGCTGTTCGTTTCCGCGGCGCTCTCCGCGCCCTGGCCGACGCTCACCGGCGCGGATTTCGTGGTGGGCGCCTGCGGACTGGCGGGAGTCGTCTACTCCCTCCTCGTGGTCCGACGCGCGCGGCGGCAGAAGGGCTATAAGCCGGTCTTCGAGGACTGGCTATTTCACGCGATCCTGCCGCTCCTGGCCTACGGCACGCTGCTCGGCGCTGCAATCGCGCTCGTGGCCCACACCGTGGCCGCACTCTTCGCGATCGCGGGGGTCGCTCTCCTTCTTCTCTCGATCGGGATCCACAACTCCTGGGACACGGTGACCTACATCGTGCTCGACCGGTCGAACGCGCCGCGCAAGGAGCCGACGCCGGGATCGGGAGAGAGGAGCGCCCAATGACTCGTGCCGCGATCCGCCGGCGAGCACGCATCGCCACGATCCTCCTCGCGCTCCTCGCAGCCGCGCCGGTCGCCTGCGTGAAGCGGAGGAACGAACCTCTCGGGGGAAACTGGTACATCGTGTGGGAGATCTCCCAGATCCCGGAGGCCGGCGGCACGCACCCGTACCTCTATCGAAAGAGGTTTCCCTTCGGCGGCCGGCGGGTCGAGACGAACACGTGGCGCTACCGATACCTGGGCGACGACTGCGTGCTCTACGCGGGAGCGGACCGGCGCGACCTCCGGGCGGCGTGCGGCGATCGGGCTCCGGTCGTTCTCGCCGACCACCTGGACGATGAGACCCGCGGCTACATCCGGGAGACGGGCCTTGGGGGCGACCCGATCTCGATCAACGGCCGGCCGATGACGGTCCGGGAGATCCAGGCACGGGCGCGTCATGGAAGCTGACGTCCTCGCGACGGAGCGCCTGGTCCTTCGCCGGCTTTCGCCCGACGACGCGGCGTTCATCCTGGAGCTCGTCAATGATCCGGACTGGCTGCGATACATCGGCGATCGGAAAGTCCGGACGCTCGACGACGCGCGCGAGTACATCCGGAAGGGGCCGGTCGACTCGTACGCGCGGCTGGGCTTCGGTCTCTACGCCATGGTGCCGAAAGGGGGCGGCCCGCCCGTCGGAATGTGCGGTCTCCTCCGCCGCGATTTCCTGGAGGACGTCGACATCGGCTTCGCGCTTCTTCCTGACTATCGCCGGAAGGGATACGGGCGGGAGGCGGCGAGCGCCACCCTCGCCTATGCCCGCGAGGTGCTGGGCCTCGGCCGGATCATCGCGATCACGTCGCGCGACAACGAGAGGTCCGGCCGGCTCCTCGAGGACGTCGGGTTGCGGTTCGAGCGGATGATCCGGGTTCCGGGACCTCCGCCGGAGGAGGTGCGGCTGTACGGATCGGACGATCCTCGTTCTGGTAACTTACCGAAGCGTTGAAAAACGGACTCCGGCTGCCGGCTTTCACGATCGCGTCTCTCACGCTGGCGCTCGGTCTCGCGCTTCCCGCCAACGCGTCAAAGAGGTCAAAGCCCGCCGCCGCGAAGCCGCCGGCTCCGTCCTCGCCCCGCTCGGTGGGAATGGGCTGCCTGTCGCCCCCGAAGGGATGGGAGATCTCGAAGGAACCGCACGAGGGCTG
The DNA here is from genome assembly GCA_046732075.1 of Acidobacteriota bacterium. Lineage (GTDB taxonomy): Bacteria > Acidobacteriota > Thermoanaerobaculia > UBA5066 > Gp7-AA6 > Gp7-AA6. The sequence continues at coordinate 12,781 of JBKPMI010000228.1, forward strand.
GATCGGAGGCCAGGTTCGCGGTCCCGCCGGCCGATTCGTGTCATTCTCGATCGGAACCGGAGCGCAGGCCGTGTCGCCCGCCCGCATCGCCGAGTTCCAGTGGTTGAAGTCGGAGAAGCTCAAGGAAGGGGACCTGCACTACGCCTTGCAGAAGAAGTCGGACGGCCACTTCATCCTCATGGCGACGGTCGTGCGCGGCCCGCTCGCCGCGAACTTCATCACGCCGCAGCGCGACTTCGACAGCCTGGGAGAGCTCCTCTCGATCGCGCGGAGCTACATCGCCACTTGTGCCGACGCCGCCGGCAAGAAATGACGGCGAGGGCCCGAATCCGGGCCCGGCGGTGACCAGGTTCGGGAAGGAGGCGCGATGACGGGAGGAAGCATGATTTCCGGAAGCCACCTCATCGTCTATTCCCGGGACGCCGAGGCGGATCGGTCTTTCTTCCGGACCGTGCTCGATCTGCCGTCCGTGGACGCCGGGGGCGGCTGGCTGATCTTCGCCCTGCCTCCCGCCGAGGTCGCCGTCCACCCGGGCGACGAGAACGGCGTCCACGAGCTGTACCTCACGTGCGACGACCTGAAGGCCACGATGGGCCGGCTCGAGACGCACGGCATCTGCTGCGACGAGCCGAAGCAGGAACGCTGGGGACTCCGGACCGCCATCCGACTGCCGGGCGGCGGACGGCTCGGCCTTTACCAGCCACAGCACCCGACGGCGATGGGCCTCCGGCGCGGGCGCGGGAAACCGAAGGCCGCCGCGAAGCGCCCGAAGCGCTGACCCTCAGTACCAGTCGTTCACGCGGTTGTCCGCGTTCAGCTGCCAGTTGTAACGGGTCGTGTTGTTGCCGCCCTTGCGGTTCAGCGGAACGTTCAGCTCGTTCAAGGTCGCGGCGGCGGCGTGCGCGATCCCGTAGACGAGCGGGTCGATCGGATGGCGGTTCGCGTTGGCGTCCACGGAGATCGTGACGGGAGCGTTCTGCGCCTGCGCACTGGTGGCGGCGGCCAGGAAAAGAAGAGCCGCCCGGAAGGCGCTTCGACGTCCTCGGCTCATGGGGCTCCTTCGTTCGGACACGGGCAAACGCCCGTCGCTCACGAGAATTCCGGATCCTGGTCGGGAAGCGGCCATGGTAAACGATTCGTGGACCCGGCTCGGTGACTTCCGACACCGGATCCGGGAGGTGTTCATGGATGAGGCGAGCGGAGCCGGTGAAAAGGCGCGACCCCGCGCGGTCGTGACGGGCGCATCCTCCGGCATCGGGAGAGCTTTCGCGGAGCGTCTGGCGCGCGATGGTTACGATCTCTTGCTCGTGGCGCGGCGGCAGGATCGGCTCGAGTCGCTCGCCGCTTCGCTCGGCCCCCGGGAGTCGGTCTCGGCCGAGGCTTTTCCGGCGAATCTCACGGACCCGGGCGAGCTCCGCGCCCTCGAAGAACGGATCGCGGGGGACGCGGCAATCGACCTTCTCGTGAACAACGCGGGATTCGGAGGGTACGCGCCATTCGCGGACCTCGACCCGGAACGCGCGGAGGAGCTGATCCGACTCCAGGTCACCGCGGTGACGCGCCTCACCCGCGCCGCCCTGCCCGGAATGATCGCGCGCGGCCGCGGCGCAATCGTCAACGTCTCGTCGCGCCTCGCTTTCAGCGCCGCAATTCCCTCGCCCCCGCTCCCGAAGCGCGCGGTGTACGCGGCGACGAAGGCCTACGTCAACGCGTTCAGCCGGATCCTCGCGGACGAGGTCGCGGGCACCGGCGTGCGCGTGCAGGCCTTGTGTCCGGGCGTGGTGCTCACCGAATTCCACACCGTGCAGGGACTGGATCCGTCGAAGTTTCCATTCGGGATCATGTCGCCGGAGGACGTCGTTGCCGCGTCGCTCGCCGGCCTCGCGAAGAACGAAGTGATCTGCATTCCGCCGCTCGAGGACGCCGCGCTCCTCGACGACGTGGAGGAGTCTTGCCGCCGCCTCTGGGAGGCGAGCACGGGAAGCGCCGTCGCGAAGCGGTACGAAGGATAAAATCCGGGGCCGGTGACCCGGTGACCAGCCTTCTTTCCCCGTTCCATCCGGCCGTGCGGACGTGGTTCGCCTCGCGGCTGGGCGAGCCGACGCCGCCGCAGCGCGACGGGTGGCCGCCGATCCGCGAGGGCCGGCACACGCTGATCGCGGCGCCGACCGGTTCGGGGAAGACGCTCGCCGCGTTCCTGTCCGCCATCGACTCGCTCGTTCGGCAGGGTCCGGCGCTCCCCGACGAGACCCAGGTCGTCTACGTGTCGCCGTTGAAGGCGCTCTCGAACGACGTCCAGAAGAATCTCCAGGGTCCGCTGGCCGAGATCCGCGAGGCGGATCCGTCGATCCCGGAGATTCGCGTCCTCGTCCGCACCGGCGACACGCCGTCGAGCGAGCGCGCCGCGATGACGCGCCGGCCGCCGCACATCCTGGTGACCACGCCGGAGTCGCTCTACCTGCTCCTGACGAGCGACGGCGGCCGCGGGATGATCCGCACCGTCCGAACCGTCATCGTCGACGAGATCCACGCGCTCGTGCGCGACAAGCGCGGAAGCCACCTGTCGCTCTCCCTGGAGCGCCTGGAGAGCCTGGCGGGCCGGCCGGTCCAGCGGGTCGGGCTCTCCGCCACCCAGAAGCCGCTCGAGGACGTCGGGCGGTTCCTCGTGGGCGCGGGTCGCGAGTGCACGCTCGTCGATGCCGGTACGTTCCGCCACCTGGACCTCGGGATCGAGATCCCGCCGTCGCCGCTCTCGTCGGTGTGCTCGCACGAGCAGTGGGGCGAGATCTACGAGCGGATGGCGGACCTCGTCCGCGAGCATCGGACGACGCTCGTCTTCGTCAACACCCGCAAGATGGCGGAGCGCATCGCGGCGCAGCTGACGCGCCTCCTCGGCGAGGAAGCCGTCACGAGCCACCACGGCAGCCTGTCCCGACCGCGCCGGCTGGACGCGGAGGAGCGGTTGAAGGCCGGGAAGCTTCGCGCTCTCGTGGCAACCGCGTCGCTCGAGCTCGGCATCGACATCGGCGACGTGGATCTCGTCATTCAGGTCGGCGCGACCCGGTCGATCGCGACATTCCTCCAGCGCGTCGGACGCGCCGGGCACGCCCTGAAGAAGGTGCCGAAGGGACGGCTCTTCCCGCTGACACTGGACGAGCTCGTCGAGGGAGCGGCGCTCCTGCGTTGCATCCGCGGCGCGGTGCTCGACCGCACGCCAATGCCGCCGCGGCCGCTCGACATCCTCGCGCAGCAGATCGTGGCCGCCTGCGTGGCGGAGGCGTGGGACGAGGAGACGCTTCTCGGCGTCGTCCGGAGCGCGTGGCCCTACCGCGACCTCGAGAGGAACGACTTCGACCGCGTGGTCGCGCTCCACACGAAGGGGCGCTCGGCGCTCCTCCACCGCGACGGCGTGAACGGGCGCCTGATGGCTACGCGCCGCGCGCGGCTGACCGCGCTCCTCTCGGGCGGCGCGATCCCGGACACCGCGGACTACCAGGTCAAGCTGGAGCCGGAGGGGACGCTCGTCGGAACCGTCAATGAAGACTGGGCCATCGAGTCGAACGGCGGCGACATCTTCCAGCTCGGAAACGCGTCGTGGCGGATTCTGCGTGTCGAGACGGGAGTCGTCCGGGTCGCGGACGCGAAGGGGCAGCCGCCCAGTCTTCCTTTCTGGCTGGGGGAGGGGCCCGGCCGCACGCGCGAGCTCGCCGCCGAGATCGGCGCGCTGCGGGAGGAGTGCGCGGGATCGGAGTTGGAGGCCGTGGCTTCTCTCCGGGAGGCGTGCGGTGACGCGCTCCCGGACGGCGCGGCCGTGCAGATCGCGGATTACGTCGAGTCGGGCCGCCAGGTCCTCGGCGCCGTCCCGTCGCAGCGCCGCGTCATCCTCGAGCGCTTCTTCGACGAGAGCGGCGGCATGCAGCTCGTGGTGCACGCGCCATTCGGGTCGCGGATCAACCGGGCGTGGGGTCTCGCGCTGCGCAAGAAGTTCTGCGTCGGATTCGGCTTCGAGCTTCAGGCCGCGGCGAACGAAGAGTCCATCGTCCTCTCGCTCGGCACGCAGCACAGCTTCCCGCTGGAGGATGTCTTCGATTATCTCCACCCGTCGACGGCGCGCGAGGTCCTCATCCAGGCGCTCCTGCCCGCGCCCATGTTCGAGACGCGGTGGCGCTGGAATGCGCAGCGCGCTCTCCTCCTCGAACGATCGCGCAACGGCAAGAAGGTCCCGGCGAACCTCATCCGGATGAAGGCGAACGACCTCCTCGCCGCGGCGTTTCCCCAGGTGCTCGCGTGTCCCGAGACGCTGCCCGGCGGTCCGATCCCGGTCCCGCTCGATCACCCGGTCGTCGCGCAGACCGTCGAGGACTGCCTGACGGAAGCGATGGACGTGGACGGCTTCCTGGAGGTGCTGCGCGGCCTGAAAGACGGCTCGATCGAGCGGCGCGCGATCGACACGGTCGAGCCGTCGTCCTTCGCGCGCGGCATTCTGTCGTCCCAGCCGTACTCGTTCCTCGACGA
>JBKPMI010000229.1:0-8928 GCA_046732075.1 Acidobacteriota bacterium
GCTCGGGTGGATGCGCGAGGCGACGGGACAGGGGACACGGGACACGGGACAGGAGGAAAGGGAACCAGAAATTCCTTCGCTCGCCGCGGTCCCGGATCTCTGCGAGACGGCGCTCGCGAACCTGGCTCGGCCCGGGGGCGGCTCCCTTCCGGGCGCGGCCAACGCGGCGACGCCGCCGGCCGAACGGTCCGCGGCGCGCGACTCCCTCCGCCGCTCGACCGAAGCCGCCGCCTCCCTGGTCCGCCGCCTCTCCGCGCTCTCCCGCGCGTCCGCGGGCCTCGTGCAGGGGACCGACTTCCGATTTCTCTACGACGCGGAGCGCAAGCTCTTCACGATCGGTTACCGCCTCTCCGATGGACGGCACGACACCGGTTACTACGACCTCCTCGCGTCCGAGGCGCGCCTCGCGAGCTTCATCGCGATCGCGCGCGGCGACGTTCCCCCGGAGCACTGGTTCCACCTCTCGCGCCCGCTGACGCCGGTTGGAAAGGGCTCCGTGCTGGTCTCGTGGTCCGGCTCGATGTTCGAGTACCTGATGCCGGACCTCGTTCTGAACGTGCCGACCCAAAGCCTCCTCGAGCAGACCGACCGACTGGTCGTCGCGCGGCAGATCGCGTACGGTGAAGAACGGCGCGCCCCCTGGGGCGTGTCGGAGTCCGCCTTCGCCGCCCGCGACGTCGACCTGACGTACCAGTACTCGAACTTCGGCGTCGGGGGCCTGGGACTGAAACGGGGTCTCTCCGAGGACTACGTGGTCGCGCCCTATGCGACTGCCCTGGCTTCGATGGTCGACCCGACGGCTGCGGCGCGGAACTTCGAGAGGCTCGCAAAGGAAGGCGCGGTCGGTCCGTACGGCTATTACGAGTCGCTCGACTACACCTCCAGCCGCCTGCCCGCGGGAAAGACCCATGCCGTTGTCCGCGCTTTCATGGCCCACCACCAGGGCATGACGATCGTCGCGCTCGCGAACACCCTTCTCGACGAGGTGATGCGGCGGCGGTTCCACGCGGAGCCGATGGTGCAGGCGACCGAGTTGCTGCTCCAGGAGCGGACGCCGCGTGCCGTTGCCGTGGCGCGTCCGCGGGCGGAAGAGGTGAGCAGCCAGCTCCACGTCCGCGATTACGTTCCCCCGGTCCTCCGGCGATTCAGCTCGCCGCACGACCTCGTTCCGCGGACGCACCTTCTCTCGAACGGCCGTTACTCCGTCATGGTGACCGCGGCGGGCTCGGGATACAGCCGGTGGCTCGGCCGGGACGTCACTCGTTGGCGTGAGGACGCGACGCGCGATCCGTACGGGACCTACGTCTTCCTCCGGGACGTGCAGAGCGGCCAGATCTGGTCGGCGGGCTATCAGCCGAGCGGCGTCGAACCCGACGCCTACGACGTCGTCTACTCCGAGGACCGCGCCGAGTTCCGCCGGCGCGACGGCCCGCTGTCGACGACCCTCGAAGTCATCGTCTCCGCGGAGGACGACTCCGAGGTCCGCCAGGTCTCGGTGACGAACCTCGGCACACGTCCGCGCCAGATCGAACTCACCTCCTACGCGGAGGTCGTGCTCGCCCCGGCCGCGGCGGACGAGGCTCACCCCGTCTTCTCGAACCTCTTCGTCGAGACCGAGTTCGTGGCCGGAGTGGACGCCCTCCTCGCGACGCGGAGGCCCCGGTCCTCCTCGGAGAAACGGGTGTGGCTCGCGCATCTGGCCGCAGTCGAGGGGGCGACACACGGGGGCGTCCAGTTCGAGACGGATCGCGGCCGCTTCCTGGGTCGCGGCCACGACGTCCGCACGGCAGGATCGATCCTCGACGGCCGTCCGCTGTCGAACACGGTCGGTCCGGTTCTCGATCCAATCGTGTCGCTGCGCCGCCGGATCCGGCTCGAGCCGGGCGAGACCGGCCGGGTCACGTTCGTCACAATGGCCGCGGAGTCGCGCGAAGAGGTCCTCAAGCTCGCCGACAAGTACCGCGACCCCGCGGCGTTCGAGCGCGCCAGCACGCTTGCGTGGACGCAGGCGCAGGTGCAGCTCCGCCACCTGAACATCGACGCCGACGAGGCTCACCTCTTCCAGCGCGTGGCGACGCGCGTCCTCTACGCTGACCCCTCCCTGCGCGCCGCGCCCGAGGTCCTCCAGCGGAATCGGCTCGGGAAGTCGGCACTCTGGAAGCACGGCATCTCGGGAGACCTCCCGATCGTCCTCGTGCGGATCGATTTCTCGGACGACGTCGAGATCGTGCGCCAGCTGGTCCGCGCCCACGAGTACTGGAAGCTGAAGGGTCTCGAGGTCGACCTCGTCATCCTGAACGAGCAGGGGACGTCGTACGGCCAGGAGCTGCAGACGACCCTCGAATCGCTGGTCCGAACGAGCCCGGCGGCTTCGCGTCCCGAAGAGGCGACACCGCGCGGCGCGATCTTCGTGCTCCGCGGGGACCTGCTCTCCGACGCAGATCGCGACTTGCTCCGAACCGTCGCGCGCGCCGTGCTGCTCTCCCGGCAGGGCACGCTCGCCGAGCAGGTCGTCCGCCACCTCCTCGCCGCGCCGGCCGCGGAGCCGCCGCGCCCCGTGCAGCCCATCCCGCCGGCCGTCGACATCCCTCCGCCCCGGCCGGCGCTCGAGTTCTTCAACGGCCTCGGCGGTTTCGGCAAGGAGGGCAGCGAGTACGTCACGATCCTGGGCGCGGGTCAGTGGACGCCGGCGCCGTGGATCAACGTCATCGCGAACCGGTCATTCGGATTCCAGGTCTCGGAGTCCGGCCCCGGGTTCACGTGGGCCGCCAACAGCCGCGAGAACCAGCTGACGCCCTGGTCGAACGACCCGATCTCCGATCCCGCGGGCGAGGCGATCTACCTGCGCGACGAGACGAGCGGCGAGGTCTGGACGCCGACGGCTCTACCGGTCCGCGAGGACTGGCCGTACGTCGCCCGCCACGGTCCGGGGTACACGGCGTTCGAGCACGAGAGCCACGGCGTCGCGCTCGAGCTCCTCCAGTACGTCCCGAAGGACGATCCCGTGAAGATCTCGCGGCTCAAGATCGCGAACCGGTCCGCGGCCGCGCGGCGCCTGTCCGTCACGGCGTACGTCGAGTGGGCGCTCGGGACGTCCCGCAGCCGCTCCGCCCCGTTCGTGCTGACGGCTCTCGACTCCGAGACCGGCGCGATCTTCGCGCGCAACCCGTGGAACGAGGATTTCGCGGACCGCGTCGCGTTCGCGGACCTTGGCGGGAAGCAGACCGGCTGGACCGCGGACCGGACCGAGTTCCTCGGGAGAAACGGCTCGGCGAGCCGTCCCGCGGCGCTCGCGCGCGGAACGAGTCTCTCCCGCCGGGTCGGCGCCGGCCTGGACCCGTGCGCCGCGCTCCAGACGGTCGTGGACGTGCCGGCCGGCGCGACTGCCGAGGTCATCTTCTTCCTCGGCCAGGAGAAGGACGAGGCCGCGGCGCGGGCGCTCGTGAAGCGCTACCGCAAGGCGGATCTCGACGCCGCGCTCCGGGAAGTTTCGGTCGGCTGGGAGGACATCGCCGGCGCCCTCCAGGTACGGACGCCCGACCGGTCGATGGACATCCTGCTGAACCGATGGCTCCTCTACCAGGCGCTGTCGTGTCGCGTCCGCGCCCGCTCCGCCTTCTACCAGGCGGGCGGCGCGTTCGGGTTTCGCGACCAGCTGCAGGACGTCATGGCGCTGACCGTCGCAGCCCGCGAGATCACGCGCGAGCAGATCCTCGTCTCGGCATCGCGACAGTTCGTCGAGGGGGACGTGCAGCACTGGTGGCATCCGCCGTCCGGACGGGGCGTGCGCACCCGGATGACGGACGACCTCATCTGGCTGACCTACGCCACTCTCCACTACTGCGAGGTGACCGGGGACGACGCCATCCTGGACGAGGTGGTCCCGTTCCTGGAAGGAGACCCGCTCGCGGCCGACGAGATGGAGCGCTTTTTCCTGCCGGTGGTCTCGAAGCAGTCCGCGACGCTCTTCGAGCACTGCGCCCGCGCGCTCGACCGCAGCCTGGTCGTGGGACGGCACGGCCTCCCGCTCATGGGCACGGGGGACTGGAACGACGGCATGAACCGCGTCGGCTACAAGGGCGAGGGGGAAAGCGTCTGGCTCGGCTGGTTCCTCCACACGAACCTGTGGGAGCTCGCGAAAGTCGCGGAGAAGCGGGGGGAGGTCGCACGCGCCCAACGCTGGCGCGCGCACGTCGACCGGTTGAAGGCCGCTCTCGAGACCGCCGGGTGGGACGGCGACTGGTATCGGCGGGCGTTCTTCGACGACGGTACGCCGCTCGGTTCCGCCGCGAGCGACGAGTGCAAGATCGACTCGATCGCGCAGTCCTGGGGCGTCATCTCCGGCGCCGCCGATCCGGGCCGCGCGGCCCGGGCGATGTCGGCGGTCGAGGAGTATCTCGTGCGCCGCGGAGACGGGCTCGTTCTCCTCTTCACGCCCCCCTTCGACAAGACGCCGCTCGATCCCGGATACATCAAGGGCTACCTCCCCGGCGTCCGGGAGAACGGCGGGCAGTACACGCACGGAGCGCTCTGGTCGGTCATCGCGTTCGCCGCCCTCGGCGAAGGGGACAAGGCCGCCGAGCTCTTCTCGATCCTGAACCCGATCAACCACGCGGGCTCGCGTGCAGGCCTCTACCGCTACAAGGTCGAGCCGTACGTCGCGGCGGCGGACGTGTATGCGGAGCCGCCGCACGTGGGCCGCGGAGGATGGACCTGGTACACCGGCTCCGCCGGCTGGATGTATCGCGCGGGAGTCGAGTGGATCCTGGGATTCCGGTTCCGCGGCGCGACGCTGCACGTCGACCCCTGCATCCCGCGGTCCTGGCCGGGCTACAAGATCACCTTCCGATACCACTCCGCGCGCTACGAGCTGTCCGTGACGAACCCGCACGGCTCCAACCGCGGCGTCAAGCGAGTTGTGGTGGACGGAAAGGAGCAGCCGCAGGACGGGCGCGGAATTGCCCTCGTCGACGACGCCGCGACGCACTCGATCGAGGTGCAACTCGGCTGAGAGGGTCAGCGGTGGAGATTCATCGAGCCTCCGCTGTAGGCGTAGACGGTGTTGGCGAGCCCTAAATAGAGCGTCGAACCGGAGAGCTGTCCGGACGCGATGCTGCTCTCCGCGAATCTCGGGTCTCCGGTGATCGTACCCTCGAGGGTGTTCCCCCGAATCGTTCCCTGAAACGAGACGTTCGGGAACCCGCAGTCGCTCGCCGAGCTCAGGATTCCCGTGACGATCGAGCCCTCCTGCTGGAACGTCGCCTGAGCCGGACCGGATCCGCAATCGATGAAATCGTCGGGGAAGTACATTCCGGTCCAGGTCCCGGCGACGTTCGCGGTGGGCGGCGTGGCACCGGCTCCCGTCACCGTGTCCGAGCTGCCGCAGCCCGCCGCGAGCGCGATCGCGAGCACGGTTGCGAGAGTCCATGCGTGGGACAAACGGACCCGGTTGCGTGTCGTCTGCTCCATCTCTTCCTCCTCTTCGAAAGAGAGCCCGGACTTCGAGAAGAGCTCTCTTGCGGGGAGAGGATCGGCGCTCGGAGGAGGCGAAGTCCTCAGAGTTTCCTAGGCGTTCTCTAGGAATTTCATCCGGCGCCTGTTCCCGGCAAAGTACACTTCCCGCCCGATGAAGAAGGCCGCTCTCACCGTTCTTTTCCTCTTCCTGTGCCTCGCTCCGGCGTGGCCGCAGGGAGCTCCCGCGCCGCCGGCGACACCTCTCGTGGCGCCGGCCCCGGGCTACGCCCTCGAGCCGCCGGCGTCGGGGGGCTTCGTCGCGCTCGACCGCCTGCTGCAGAAGCTCGGGGTGCACCGGCGGATGCTGGTCGTGGGCGCGCACCCGGACGACGAGGACAACCGTCTCCTGACCGTGGTTTCCCGCGAGTTGGGCGCGGAAGTCGCCTACCTCTCGCTGTCGCGGGGCGAGGGGGGCCAGAACCTTCTGGGTCCGGACCTCGGAATCCCTCTCGGCCTCGTGCGGACGCAGGAGCTTCTCGGGGCGCGGCGGATCGACGGCGCCCGCCAGTACTTCACGCGCGCCTACGACTTCGGATTCACCCGCTCTCTCGACGAGACGTGGCGCCTCTGGCCGAAAGACCAGGTGCTCGAGGACGCGATGCGGGTCGCGCGCCGGTTTCGTCCTCAGATCGTGGTGGCGCTCTTCTCCGGAACTCCGAACGACGGCCATGGACAGCACCAGGCGTCGGGCATCATCGGCGAGGCGATCTACGACGCGCTCTCGGCGGAGCGGTCGTCCCGGGCGATAACGTTCTATCGCTCATACGTCGAGGACGGGCCGAACTCTTTCCCGGTTCCGACCGGCGACGTCGATCCGCTCACCGGCCGCTCGTATCACCAGATCGCGGCGGCGAGCCGCAGCCTGCACCGTTCCCAGGACATGGGAGCGCTCCAGCCTCCCGGCCCCAACAAGACGAGCGTCACCTGGGTCAAGGGGGGTGAGGGACCACAGGCGAAGCAGCTCTTCGCGGGCGTCGACACGCGGCTGACCGCGATTGCCGCGGGACTCACCGATCCCGCCCGGCGCGCGCGCCTCGAGCAGCGGCTGCGGAAAGTGGGGGCGCTCGTCGAGAGTACGCGGGCGAAGCTCGTTCCCACCGGACTCGGCGCGGCCACCTCGCCGATCGCCTCGATCCTCTCGGAGCTCTCCGCGGCCCGGACGGAGCTGGATCCCCGAGCGGACGACGCCGCGGGGGCGGTGCAGTTCGTGGACGAGAAGATCGCGCTGGCCGAGACCGCGCTCGCGACGGCGGCCGAGCTCACCGTGGACGCCCTCGCCGACCGCGAGACGTCCGCTCCCGGAGATCCGCTCGAGGTGAAGATCGGAGTGTGGAACGCCGGGGGCCAGCCCGTGTCGGTCGACTCGGTCGAGGTCAAGAGCTCGGACGGCTGGAACGTCGCGGCGTCGGCCGCCGAGGCGAAGGACGTTCTTCCGGGCACGCTCGCCGAATGGACGCGCAGGGCCGTCCCCGACGGGGCCACTCCCACGCTGCCCTACTTCCTGCGGCGTCCGATGAACGGAGCGCTCTACGACTGGACCGGCGTGCCCGACCCGATCCGCGGGGAGCCATTCCAGCCTGCGGCGCTGGCGGCGGTGGTTCACGTCCGGGTGGGCGGCGTCCCGCTCGTCCTCAAGAGGGACGTCGTCTGGCGCTTCCGCGACCAGGCGCAGGGCGAGGTCCGCCGGCCGGTGCGCGCCGTTCCCGCACTCGAAGTCTCGGTCGATCCGGACCGGATCGTGTGGCCGACCGCGATGAAGGGGGAACGGCGGCTCGAGGTCACGTTGACCTCGAACGTCCCGTCCGCGCAGTCCGGGCGGATCGAGGTGACGGCGCCCGCGGGATGGCCGGCGATCGCCCCGATCGAGTTCTCGACGACCGGCCGGGGGGACCGCCGATTCTTCGACGTTCCGCTGCGCCCGCCGAGCCCGTTTCCCGCGGGCCGCTCGACGTTCCGGATCACCGCCGTCGCCGCCGGCGGCGCGCCGTCAGCCTCCAGCGTCCGGGTGTTGGAGTACCCGCACATCCCGCCGACGCCAATGTCCGACGAGGCCGGCGTCGACCTCGTCGCCGCGGACATCCGCCTGCCGGCGGTGCGCCGGGTGGGATACGTCCGCGGCGCCTCCGATCGGGTCCCCGAGGCGCTGATCGCGATCGGCGCTCCGATCCAGATCCTCGACGCGAAGGAGCTCCAGTCGGGCGACCTGTCCGGCTACGACGCCATCGTCGTGGGAAGCCGCGCCTACGAGACCGATCCCGCACTCGCGCGGGCCAACGGCCGGATCCTCGACTACGCGCGCGCCGGCGGCCTCGTGATCGTTCAGTACCAGCAGTACCAGTTCGTCGAAGGCAACTACGCGCCCTACAAGATCGAGATCTCGCGGCCGCATGACCGCGTCACCGACGAGACCGCGCCGATCCGGGTGCTTCACCCGGAGAGCCCGCTCTTCCGGACGCCGAACCCGATCACCGACGCCGACTGGTCGGGCTGGGTGCAGGAGCGCGGGCTCTATTTCGCCGGGAAGTGGGACCCCGCGTACACACCGATGCTCTCGATGAACGACCCGGGCCAGTCCGAGCAGCAGGGCTCGCTCCTGGTCGCGCGGGTCGGGCGCGGGCTTTACGTGTACACAGGGCTCGCGTTCTTCCGGCAGCTCCCGAACGGTGTTCCGGGCGCGTATCGCCTTTTCGCGAACCTTCTGGCTTTGAAGTCCGCGACTGCGCTGCCCGCCGCGGGAGTGACGCCGAAGCCCTGACCTGTGCCGGGCCTACGTTCCGGCCCCCGCCGTCGCCTTCATCCGCTCCTGCATTTCTTCGGACGAGAGGTCCTCGATGTGCGTGGAGACGTACCACTTGTGCCCGAACGGATCGTCGAGCTGCCCGCCCCGATCCCCGTAGAACTGGTCTGCGACCGGACGCGTGACCTTCCCGCCCGCGGCCTCGGCGGTTTTCACGGTCGCGTCCGCGTCCTCGACGTAGAGGTGGAGCATGACGGGTGAGCCGCCGAGGGACTGCGGGCTCATGAATCCCATTTCCGGAAACTCGTCGGCGAGCATGATGCGCGAGCTGCCGATCTGGAGCTCGGCGTGGCCGACCTTGCCTCCGGGCGCGGGCATCCGCATCAACTCGGTCGCCCCGAAGGCCTTCTTGTAGAAATCGATCGCCTTCCCGGCGTCCCGGCAGCAGAGATACGCGGTCACGCTGTGGTAACCGTCCGGGATCTTCTTGACGCTTTTCACCGAGTCCCTCCTTTTCCGGTTCGTTTGCCTTTCGGACTTCGCGGCAACGTGAAAAAGAACGTGCTCCCCTCACCCGGCCGGCTCACGAGGCCGATCGTTCCGCCGTGTGCCTCGACGATCCTGCGGGCGATGTACAGACCCAGGCCCACGCCTCCGCGCCCACCGCTGACCTGGGT
>JBKPMI010000230.1:0-6702 GCA_046732075.1 Acidobacteriota bacterium
GAGCGGTCTCGAAGTTCGAGCGGCCTGCTCGCTGGAGCGTGACGTCCCCCTCGACGAAGATGAAGGACGCATCTCCGTTCTCGTCGGATTGCAGCTTTCCGATCACGCGGCGCGAGTAAGACTCGGACTCGACCGCCAGGCGGAATGCTTCGTCGAAGCGGCGGTCGTTCATGACGTTGCGGGCTTCCTGAAGGAGATCCGCGGCGCGCGCGAGGTTCGAACCGGGCCGCGCCGAGCCGCCCGCGGCGGTCGCCTTGACGAGCAGAGTCTGGGCACTCTCGATCTCGGTCCGGGCGCGGGCTTCGGCGGACGGCCGCGTCTTGACGTAGGAGCGGTATCCCAGGAAGCCCGCGCCGGCGACGACGATGCCGACGAGACTCCAGGCCGCGATTTTCCGGATCGGGATGATGAACCAGTCGAGGTCCGCTCCCACGAGCCGGACGAGCTTCCGTCTCCGCATAAATATCGTGATTGGCGAGACTTACCCTGTGTTCTTATAGCACATATCGGAAGCCGGGAGCCGGGAGCCGGAAGCCCGACGCGCAGGCCGCACTCGACGCGCAATTGATCCGTTTCGGCTACCGGCTACCCGCTACCGGCTCCCGTCCGCTATAGTCGCCGGCTCCAAAAAAGGAGCCTCGGATGCTCAAAACCATGCGAGCCAGCTTCCACCAGCTCAAGTGGACGCTGTTCGCCGTCATCATCGTCTTCATCCTCGGGTTCGTCTTCTTTTCCGGCTCCAACTGGGGCGGGGGCGGGTCGAGCCAGGTCGTCGCCCAGATCGGCAGGGACCAGGTGTCCGCCGTCGAGTTCAGCCGGATCTACGACAACCAGCTCCAGCGCTACCGGGATCTCTACAAGGGCAGCTTCACCCCGGAGCTCGCCCGCGCCCTTGACCTGCCCCGGCAGGTCTTAGACGGGATCATCGACCGGAAGCTGCGGCTGGAGGCGGCGAAGAGGCTCGACCTGAGTGTCACCGACGAAGAGCTCGCGCGCTCGATCGCGGCCCTCCCCTACTTCCAGGAGAACGGTCAGTTCATCGGGGCCCAGAAGTACACCGAGCGGCTGCGGCTGGCAGGCATGCATCCCGAGACGTTCGAGGAGGGGGTTCGCGAGGACCTCCTGGTCGGGAAGTACACCGCGCTCGTCAAGGCGGGCGTGGCCGTTCCGGAAGCGGACGTCCGCCGAGAATTCTCGGCGCAGAACGACAAGGCGACGATCGAGTACATCCTGGTCCCGGCGAGCCGCCTGGAGAGCACGGCCGAGCCGTCGGAAGCCGACCTCAAGGCGTTCTTCGACAAGAACCGGGAGCGCTACCGGGCTCCCGAGCAGCGCCGCGCGAACTACCTCCTCGTGGACAAGCTGAAGGTGCGCGCGAAGATGCCGATCACGGACGCCGAGATCCGCGCCGAGTACGAGGCGAAGAAGGCGACCTTCGCGGTGCCCGAGCAGGTCAACGTCTCCCACATTCTCGTGAAGGTCGACCCGAACGCCGGACCGGACACCGACGCCAAGGCGAAGGCGAAGGCGGAGTCGCTCACGGAGCGCGCGAAATCGGGTGAAGACTTCGCGAAGCTCGCGAACGAGAACACCGAGGACCCGAGCGGGAAGGAAAACGGCGGCCAGCTGCCGCCCTTCGGCCGCGGCCAGATGGTGCCGGAGTTCGATCAGGCCGCGTTCGAGATGAAGCCGGGCGAGATCCGCGGGCCGGTCAAGACGAACTTCGGCTACCACGTCCTCAAGTTGACGGCGAAGACGCCGGCCGGCACCCGGACGCTCGAGGAGGTCAAGCCGAGCATCTCCGGTGAACTCGCCGAGAGGAAGGCGACCGCCGAGACGGAGCGCCTGTCCCGGGACCTCGCCGCGAAGATCCGCTCGGCGAAGCCCAAGTCGGACGAAGACCTTAGGAAACTCCAGAGCGAGGTCATCACCTACAACTCGACCGACTGGTTCTCGCGGGGCGGCCCGATCGCCGGCGTCGGCGCGAACGCCGACTTCTCGAACGAGGCCTGGCGCCTCGGAATCGGCGAGGTTTCGACGACTCCGATCTCGACGGCGCGCGGCCCCGCCTTCGTGCGGCCGCTCGCCGAACGGCCCGCCGGAATCCAGCCCTTCGGGGAGATCCGGGCCGCGGTCGTCGAGGACTGGAAATCGGAGCGCCGTGAAAAAGATGCGTTGGAGAAGCTGGAGCCGGCGGCGCACGAGCTCGGGTCCGGGACCACGCTCGCGGCCCTCGCTCCCCGCTACGGGGCCGAGGTCAAGACGACCCCGGAGTTCGGGCCCGCGGGCCCCGTGCCCGACCTGGGCGCGGCGCCGAAGCTCCTGGAAGCCGTGTTCAAGACTCCCGCCGGCCAGGCCGGACCGCCCGTCCCGGTGCCGTCGGGTTTCGTGCTCTTCCGCGTCATCACCCGGACGGATGCGAACCCTGCGATCTTCGCGACGCAGAAGGCCCAGCTGACCGAGACCCTCCGCGCGAAGGAAGCGGAACGTCTGATCCGCGCGGTCGTGGCCCAGATGCGGGCCGACCGGAAGATCCAGATCAACGAGGAGCTCCTGAACTCCGTGCTGCCGTCCCAGGGAGGTACGCGAAGGAGCTGAGGTCTCCGGGGAACCCGACCCCTTAGACTCTACCCGTGATCGGTCGTCTCGTCGGGCGTCTCGCGGTGAGAGCGACCGACCACGTGATCGTCGACGTCGCCGGCGTCGGCTACCTGGTCCAGATCCCGCTCTCCACGTTCTACGAGCTGCCGGAGACCGAGAGCCCGGCGTCCCTCTGGATCCACACCTACGTCCGGGAGGACGCGCTCGCGCTCTACGGCTTCCTGACGGAGCGGGAGCGTACGCTCTTTCTGATGTTGATCGGCGTCGCCGGGATCGGGCCGAAGGTCGCGCTCACGGTGCTCTCCGGAATCCCGCCGGCGGAGCTCGTCGAGGCGCTCCGGGTCTCCGACGTCCGCCGGCTGATGGCCGTGCCGGGGGTGGGAAAGAAAACCGCGGAGCGCATGGTCCTGGAGCTCGCCGAGAAGGCGTCGAAGATCGCGGGCGAGCCGGGAGCGCCCCGCGCCGCCGCGGTTGCGCCGGAAGACGTCGTGTCGGCGCTCGTCAACCTGGGCTACCGGAAGGGGGACGCGGAGCGCGCGGTGGACGCGATCGGGCGGGCCGGCGCCCCGGCGGAGTTCGGCGACTACCTGAAGCTCGCGTTGAAGAAGCTGACCGGAGGGTGAGCGGTTACAGGTAATCTGTAACACCGGATGGCCGACGAGAAAGAAATCCTCTCGGGTACTGCGCTCGCCGAAGACGCCGCGGTCGAGCCCACGCTTCGGCCCAAGGTCCTCTCCGAGTACGTCGGACAGACGAAGGTCCGCGAGAACCTCGGCGTCTTCCTGGCCGCCGCGCGCGGGCGCGGAGAGCCGCTCGACCACGTTCTGCTGACGGGCCCTCCGGGACTCGGCAAGACCACGCTCGCCTACATCATCGCGAAGGAGCTCGGCACGGGTCTCCGGATCACGTCGGGCCCGATGATCGCGCGCGCCGGCGACCTCGCCGGGATCCTGACGAACCTCCAGCCCCGCGACGTCCTCTTCTTAGACGAGATCCACCGGCTGAATCCCGCGGTCGAGGAGATCCTCTATCCGGCAATGGAGGACTTCCGACTCGACGTGATGATCGGGGAAGGTCCGATGGCCCGGACGATGAAGATCGACCTGCCGCCGTTCACGCTCGTCGGGGCGACGACGCGTCCGGGACTTCTCTCGCAGCCGCTGCACGGACGTTTCGGCATCGCCCTGCGGCTCGACTTCTACGACGTCGAGTCCCTCGCCAGGATCGTGGAGCGCTCGGCGGGCATCCTCGGGATCTCGATCACCCCCGAGGCCGCGCGGGAGATCGGCGGCCGCAGCCGCGGCACCCCCCGGATCGCGAACCGCCTCCTGCGGAGGCTCCGGGACTTCGCCGACGTGGCCGGCAAGAAGAAGATCGATCTCACGACCGCCCGTGAGGCGCTCGCCCGGCTGGAGGTGGACGAGCACGGCTTCGACGAGCTCGATCGCCGGATCCTCGCCACGATCATTGAGAAGTTCAACGGGGGACCGGTCGGGATCAACTCGATCGCGGCCTCGCTCGGCGAGGACAAGGGCACTCTCGAAGATCTGTACGAGCCTTACCTCCTGCAGGCCGGGTTTCTGCAACGCACCCCGCGCGGCCGCATCGCCTCCTCGGAGGCGTACCGCCATCTGGGGATCCTCCCGCCGCGGCGCGAGGGATCGCTTTTCTAGAGCTGTCAGTGTTCAGTTCTCAGTTCTCGGCGAAGCCCGGCTGAGAACTGACAGCTGAGAACTGAGAACTTCTCCATGAAACGCGGCGTCCTCATCTACAACCCGACCGCGGGACAGCGAAACCGCGGCTCGCAGATGCTCGCCCTGATCGACCGCATGCGAAAGAAGGGCCTCGAGCTCGAAAACTCCCCGACGTCGGGACCCGGCGACGCCACGGAGATCGTGCGGAGGCTTCTGCCCGCGGGGCTCGACCTCGTGGCGGTGTGCGGCGGCGACGGGACCGTGTCGGAGGCGGCGTGCGGGCTCATCGGGTCTTCCGTTCCGCTCGCCGTCCTGCCGGGGGGAACGTCCAACGTCCTCGCGCGCGAGCTCTCCATTCCGCTCCGCCTGGAGCCCGCCTCGAACCTCCTTCTGGAGGGGAAACCCCGGCCGGTGCGGGTCCTCTACGCGAACGACCGGCCGTTCTTCCTCTGGGCGGGCGTCGGCCTGGACGCACGGATCATGGGGCACATGAGCCAGTTCCTGAAGCGCTGGCTGGGACGGACCGGGATTTTCTTCACGGTCGCGCCGGAGTTCTTCCGATACGAGTTTCCGCGCCTCGAGGTGACGGTCGACGGAAAGCCGCACGAGGCGACGTTCGCGGTCGCCTGCAACGCGCGCCTGTATGCCGGAGACTGGGTGATCGCTCCCGACGCGCGGCTCGACTCGGAGGAGATGGAGGTTCTGCTCTTCTCGGACCGGAACCGCTGGAAGTTCCTCTCGCTCTTCCGCCAGCTCCAGCTGGGGCGGGCGGGCCACCTGTCCCGTGGGATTGCCCGCGTCGTGACGGGCCGCGAAGCGACCGTACGGTCGCTGGAAGACTCTCCGGTCGAGGTGCAGGTCGACGGCGACTGCGTACTGGAGACCCCGGTGACGTGTCGCAGCAGCTCCGAGACGATCTGGATCCTGGCGCCGCCGCGCTCCGACTAGCGTTTCGCCACGTCCCCGGTTCGCCCGGACTGGACCGTCTTTTCGACCTCGGCCGCCTCGTGGGGGACGAAGCACGAAAGGCAATCGAAGCCTTTGTCCGTGACGAGGACCACATCCTCGATCCGGACCCCGATGTTCCACCACTTGCGATCGACCCCGGAGTCCGCGCCGACGTAGATCCCGGGCTCCACCGTGAACACCATGCCGGGCTCGAGCGGCCGGGACGAGGTCCCCGCGTTGTAGCGCCCGGCGTCGTGCACGTCGAGCCCCACCCAGTGGGAGATTCCGTGCTTCGTCAGGGGACGGTGGCCGTTCTCCTTGAGGAGTTTTTCGACGTTGCCGGAGAGGAGCCCGAGCTTGACCAGTCCCTCCGTCTGCACGCGCGCAGCGGCCGCGCCCACGCGGTCGAACGCCACGCCCGGACGGATCTGCGCCATCGCTGCCTTCTGCGCGGCGAGCACCACGTCGTAGATCGCCCGCTGCTCGGCAGTGAACCGCCCGTTCGCCGGATAGGTGCGGGTGATGTCGGTCGCGTAGTACCCGTACTCCGCCCCGGAGTCGTTCAGGACCACGTCGCCGTCCTGGATCTGGCGGTCGTTCCGGTCCCAGTGGAGAAAGACGGAGTTCGGCCCCGACGCCGCGATCGAGGGATACGCCATCCGCCGCACCCCGTTGGCGAAGCAGTAGCCGTCCAGCGCCTGCTGGACTTCGAACTCGTACCGGCCCGGCGCCGCGGCCTTCATCGCGAGCACGTGCCCGTGACCCGAGATCTCGCTCGCACGCCGGATGAGCGCGATCTCGTCCGCGTCCTTGATGACCCGCAGCTCGTGGATGTCTTCCCGCGCGTCGACGAGGGTGGCCGGTCCGGCGTCGCGCGCCCGCATCGCGGCGATCCGCTCGCGCAGCGTCTCGGCCCACGCCGAGTCGGTTCCATCCGAGAGGTAGATCTTCTCGACGCCGGCGAGGAACCCGGAGTAGGTCCGGCTCGCCGGGTCGTATCGTGACAGCCGGTCGGCGAACTCCTCGGTCGAGAACGCGACGTCCGCACCGTATGCCGCGACGGCCTCCGCCGGTCCGACTTTCGCACCCACGTAAGACTCGCGGCGCCGGTCGCGGGGCGGGACGAACACGACATAACGCTTCCCGTCCTCCGCGTTCGGGTGGAAGACCGCGATCGTCTCGGGCTCCTCTATTCCGGTCAGGTACCAGAAGTCGGAGTCCTGGCGGTAGAGGTACTCGACGTCGTTCGACATCGTGCGCATCGGCGCCGCGCGGAGGATCGCGATCGAGTTCGGCGGCAGCTTCGCGAGGAACTTTTCCCGGTGCGCGCGGAACATCTCCGCGGACGGCTTCAGAAGCGGCTTGTCGAGCGCCGCGGCCGACAGCGGCAGGAGGAGGATGGCCGCGAGGAAAGTCCGGTGGAAGGCTCTCAAGGCGCTATCGCTTCGAAATGAAGGAC
>JBKPMI010000231.1:0-4289 GCA_046732075.1 Acidobacteriota bacterium
GATGTCGGTCGTACCGCGGCCGTAGTACCGGCCGTCCTTCTCGAGGAACCGGAACGGGTCGACGGTCCAGTCCTCGCGTTTCGCTTCGACCACGTCGAGGTGCGCGGCGAAGAGGAGCGGGCGGCGGGCGCCGGCCCCGCGCAGACGCGCCACGAGGTTCCCGTGGCGGTCGTCCGGACCGATGACGACAACGTCCTCCGCCGGAAGCCCCGCCGCCTTCAGTCGGTCGGCCATCGCCCGCGCCGCGGGCGTCGTGCTGCCGTGGGCCTCGGTCGTGTCGACCTCGATCAGCTGTTTCAGGATGTCGCGGGCAAGGACTCGGACGTCGTCCTCGGCGTGCATTGCCGGAGCGGCCGCGGCTGCGAACGACACGGCGATCGCGAGGGCAACGAGTCCGGTCTTCATCAGGACACCTCGGTTTGGCGGGAGAGCATATCGGCCTGTCGATTTCGCGGCGGACCGTTCGACTAGGGGGTGAAGCGCATGGAGCGCCTCGCCACGAAAGGAGACGGAAATGCTCGGAAACGCCTGGAAATGCGCGGTCCTCGTCGTCCTCCTGGTCCTCACCGGGACCGTATTCGCCGGCGCCGTTTCGCCCGGGACCGACGGCGCCGCCGCAGCCCCGGCAACGACGCCGCTCGATCGGTTCAAGGGACTCGCCGGAGACTGGGTCGCGGCCGAGGACGGGGAGATGTTCCACAAGGGGGACCTCGTCGCCCGGTACGCCGTCACCGCCGCGGGCTCGGCCGTCGTGGAGACGGTCTTCCCCGGCAGTCCGCACGAGATGGTCACCGTGTACCACGCCGACGGCACCGATCTCGTTCTCACCCACTACTGCATGGAGGGCAACGCGCCCCGCATGCGGGCCCGGAATCCCAGCGGCTCCCGCTACGATTTCGCCTTCGACGGCGGAATCGGGATCAACCCGAAGAAGGACCGGCACATGAACTCCGCTTCGCTCGAGTTCGTGGGGCCCGACGAGCTGCGCTCGGTCTGGACCGAGATCGAAGCGGGCAAGCCGGTCTTCGTCGCCAAGTCCCACCTGGTTCGGAAACCGCACTGACCGGAATCGCGTAACAACCGACAACCAAACGAGAGAAAGGAAAAACGGCCATGAAATACCTGCTGCTGATCTACGAGAACGAGGGGAATTTCGCCACTGTGTCGGAAGAGGACGGGAACAGGATCTTCGCCGAGTACATGGATTACACCAGGGGCATCAAGAAGGCCGGCAACTACATCGGCGGAGAGGCCCTGCAGCCGGTGGCGACCGCGACCACCGTCCGACAGCGCAACGGCAAGACGCTGACGACCGACGGGCCGTTCGCCGAGACGAAGGAACAGCTCGGCGGGTACTACCTGGTCGACGCGAAGGACCTGGACGAGGCGATCAAGCTCGCCGGCGGAATCCCGGCCGTGCGCACCGGCTCGATCGAGGTGCGGCCGATCATGCCCACCCCTCCGATCGACTGATCGACCCTCTGTCCGGAAGCACCCGCCCGGCGGCTAGACTGCCGGGCGGTTTTCTTGCTGCCTGTCGATCCCGGGAGTCTTCGTTCGTCGATGAGGCAGAGGAACTGAGAGGAGGGGTGCCGTACATGCCGGAAAACACCGTCGCCGCAAACTGGAAGTCCGTGGCTCCCTATCTCTTGAGCCTTCTTCGAATCATCTCGGCGCTCATGTTCATCCAGTTCGGGACCATGATTCTTTTCGCCTTTCCGGTCGGCATGCCGCCGAACGGCGGTACCGCGAAGCTGATGACCCAGGTGGGGATCGGCGGCGTGCTCGAGGCCTTCGGCGGCACCCTGGTCCTCCTCGGACTCTTCACCCGGCCCGTCGCCTTCATCCTGGCGGGCGAAATGGCGGTGGCATATTTCCAGTTCCACTCTCCCCAGAGCTTCTGGACGGTCGTGAACCAGGGCACCCCCGCCGTTCTCTACTGCTGGGTCTTCCTCTATTTCTCGGCCGCCGGCGCGGGTCCGTGGAGCCTGGACGCGCTGCGGGGGAAATAATCGATTCGCCTTCTCGTTCGGAGATGAAAAGGGGGGATTCTCCATGGCCCGTTACGTCGATGGTTTCGTGATTCCCGTTTCGAAGAAGAAGTTGGCGGCGTACCGCCGGATCGCGCAGAAGGCCGGGAAGATCTGGCGCGAGCACGGCGCGCTCGCGTACGTCGAGACCGTGGGCGACGATCTCAAGCCGAGGTGGGGTTTCCCGAAGATGGCGAAATCCCGGTCCGGGGAAACGATCGTCTTCTCCTGGATCGTCTACAAGTCGAAGGCCGATCGCAATCGCGTCAACGCGAAGGTGATGAACGACCCGCGAATGCAGCCCATGATGGACCCGAAGGCGATGCCCTTCGACATGAAGCGCATGGCAATGGGGGGGTTCGAGGTCATCGTCGAGGCCTGAACACCGCGTTCTCCCGGCCGTAACAACCGGTATGTCCGCCCCCGCTCCGAAACGGGCCCAGCTCTTCGACCGCACGATCGTCGAGGGGCCCATCGTCCCGGCGGTCTGGCGCCTCGCCTGGCCGACGATGCTCCAGAACGTCATCGCCGGATTCCAGGGGATCATCGACCACGTTCTCGTTGGCAACTTCGTCGGCTACACCGCGAACGCGGCGATCGGCGTCAGCTGGCAGATCATCATCGTCGTCATCGTCTTCATGAGCTCCCTCTTCACCGGGATGGCGGTGCTCGTCGCAAGATTCGCGGGCGCGAACCAGCCGGAGAAGGTCAACCGCGTCGTCTACCAGGCCTTCCTGACGGCGGTCGCGTTGGCCATCCTCCTCGCGATCGTGGGTCACTTCGCGGCGCCGGCGCTTCTCGACGTCGTCAACGCCGCTCCCGAGGTTCAGCGCGAAGCGCTCCCCTTCCTCCGTGCGATGTTCATGGGGATCGTCGGGATGATGCTGTTCTTCATGCTGAGCGGCGCGTTCCGGGCGGCGGGCGATCCGCGGACCCCGATGCGGCTCGGCGTCACGATGACCGTCCTGACGATTGCGTTCAACCTGATCCTGATCCCGCGGTTCGGCACGCTCGGCGCCGCGCTCGGCACCATCGCGAGCAGCACGATCGTCGGCGCGTGGGGAGTCTGGAAGTTCTTCCGGCCGGACTCCGTGATCCGCTTCCACCGCGGCATGGACACGAAGCCCGACTTCGGGATCATCCGGTCGCTCTTCCGCTTCGGGCTTCCGACCGGGGTCCAGGGCATCGCGATGAACGTCGCCGGACTCCTGCTGCTTCGGTTCATCGGTTCCCTCCAGCACAGCGCCGCGGCGCAGGCGGCCTACGCCGTCGGCTACACGGAGCTCTTCTCGCTGATCACGTGGACGTCCGTGGGACTCATGGGCGCGGCGGCGACGATCGCCGGCCAGAACCTGGGCGCCGGAAATCCCGACCGCGCGCAGCACGGCGTTGCGGTCGCGGCGCGCATCGGACTCGGCGTCGCGATCGTCGTGGGTGTCGTGTTCCTGACGGTCCCGCAGGTTCTTCTCGGCATCTTCGGGATGACCGAGCCGCTCGTCACCTCGATCGGCTCGCAGCTCCTGCGGTTCCTGAGCGTCTCGGGGCTCTTCATCACCGTGGCGCTCTCCTACACGGGCGGACTGCAAGGCACGGGCGATACCCGCAGCCCGCTCTACATCTCGATCGTTTCCCAGATCGTGGTGCCGATCGGCATCTGCAGCGTGCTGCAGGCGATGCGGGGACTCCAGCCCGCCGACATCTGGCTCGCGATCGTGCTCGGCCACCTGACCCGCGCCGTTCTGTCCGTGCTTCGGTTCCGCCAGGGGAAGTGGCGGTCGATCGCGGTGGACATCGAGCCCGCGCGACCTTAGTCGAATAGCCCGGGAGGGGCCCTCCGCGGGATGATTGTGGAAACCCCGGAGGCAACATGAAGAGAGCACCCTGGATCTACGGGCTCTTCCTCGGCCTGGCGATCGTCGCGACCGCGAAGTTCGCGCCCCCGAAACCGGCCACCGCACGCGTCACTGCTGCGCCCAGAACAGTCGATGAGACCTGGACGATCCCCGGCGCCGGTCGCACAGCGGGTCAGAACAACACCCAGTTCGTCTCGGACCTGGCGCTGACCAACCTCGGTACGGCGACGGCGAACGTCACGATCTCTTTCGTCGGACCGGGAGCCCTGCCCGCGAAACCGGTCACGATCGCGGGGGGCGCCACGACGGTTTACCGCAACGTCCTCGACGCGCTCTGGAGCGCGACGGGTCTCGTCGGCGCCCTTTCGGTACACGCCGACCAGCCGCTCGTGCTGCGCGCCCGGAC
>JBKPMI010000232.1:0-2362 GCA_046732075.1 Acidobacteriota bacterium
GAGTCCCAACCCGGCAACGACCGTCGGTCGGGACTGGAGCGCGCGTCCTGCCGCCGGCAGCCACCGGTCGAGAGCGGCCGCGGCCCAGAGAATCGCGGCGCCCACGAAAGGAAAGATCCGGAGGCCGTTGGGGGCGCCCCCCGGATTCCCGAGGATGCCGGCGAGCAGGCTCATCCCCGCGATGAGGAGCACGAGACGCTGCCCCGGATCGCCACGTCGCGCACTCACGAGGGCGAGCGCTGCGCCGACGAGGGCCGCGATTCCGAGCACCGGGTCGAAGGGGGCGCGGTCCGGATTCCCGTGGCGAGGATTCGGATCCTTTGTCCAGAGAAGGAGCCCTGAATATTCGATGCCGTTGTAGAGGAGACGGAGCGGGGGCGCCCAGGGTCCGTTTCCGCCGGGCACCGCGACGTCTTTGGTGGAAGCGAGGACCGAGACGTCCTGCGCCCGCCCACCGAGGCGCTCCGGGTACTGAAAGAAGGCCACGCCGAACGGGAGGAACACGAGCAGAGCGGTCCCCGCCGCGGCCAGGAGGAGCCGGGTTCCCCGTGGGCGCCGGAGGCCGCTCACGGCGAAGATTGCGAAGCCGCCCGCGACGGCCCACGCCCCGACGTAGGTGTGGAGTGAAAGTCCGACGAAGAGACCGGCCACGGCGGCCCACGCGAAGCTCCCGGTCCGATACGCCCGGATCGCCGCGGCGGCTCCGGCGAGAACGAGCGGCAGGAGCAGGCCCGCCGTCCAGGCCCACCGGGAGAAAACGAGCGGCCACGCCGCGAAGGCCGCGAGCGCCATCGCGGTGAGCGCGAGGCGCGGACCGCGCAGCTCGCGCCCCAGCCAGTAGATCGCGGGAAGGGTGAGCGTGCCGCCGACGGCGGAGAGAGCGAGGAGCCCGACGTCGCCGCGTCCGAAGATCGAGAAGACCAGCCGGCAGAACTGCAGGTAGAGGTTGGACGCCAGGGCGCTGTTGTGAAAGCCCTCGATCTGGAGCGGCCGGCCGCCGATCCACCCCACGTTCCCCGGATCGCGGAGCGCCCCCTCCGCCTCGAAGAGCGCGTCCGCCCAGACCCCCGGCGGGATCAGGCGGGGCGCGACCCACCGCAGGACGACTCCGGCCGCGAGAACGAGCGAAAAGAGAGAGTAGTGGCCGGGGCCCGCCCGCTTCGGTTCCTCCGGATCATGCAACCGTTCGGTTGCATTTATCAGGGACCCGAACGCCACGAACGCAACCGCTCCCAGCGCCAGGTCCTTCAGCCACAGGAGAAGGACCAGCAGCCAGGACTCGCTCGTCCACCAGAAGAGGACTGCGAATCGGTCCCGTCTGGCGAAAAAAACGAAGGTCTGGATCCCGGCAAAGACGCCCAGCGCAATCGCCGTCCGGCTCCACTCCCGGCCCCGGGGCGGCCGGGCGCCGCTCACGAGCGGAAAATCTGCAGCTCCCGCAGGCCGCGGAGTTCGTCGCGGATCTGCGCGGCTCGCTCGAAGTCGAGCTCCTTTGCCGCCGCCTTCATCTCCTTCTCGAGCTCTCCGATCTTCTTCGCGAGCGAGGGGCCGTCGGGCAGGTCCGGCCGGGAGATGCGCGCCGCCGCGTCGTAGTAGTCGAGACCCGCCATCCGGACGAGCGGCGAGTTCACCTGCTTGACGATCGAGGCCGGCTCGATGCCGTGCTCCTCGTTGTACGCCTCCTGGATGCGCCGCCGGCGCGTGGTCTCCTCGATCGCCCGGCGCATCGAGTCCGTGACGGCGTCCGCGTAGAAGAGGACCTTTCCCTCGAGGTTGCGGGCGGCGCGCCCGGACGTCTGGATGAGCGACGTCTCGCTCCGCAGGAATCCCTCCTTGTCGGCGTCGAGGATCGCGACCACCGCGACCTCGGGGAGGTCGAGCCCTTCGCGCAGGAGGTTGATTCCGATCAGGCAATCGAAGACGCCGCGGCGGAAGTCCGCGAGGATCGTGATCCGGTCGAGCGTCTCGATGTCGGAGTGGAGGTACCGGACGCGCACGCCGACCTCCGAGAAGTAGTTGGTCAGTTCTTCCGCCATTCGCTTGGTCAGGGTCGTGACGAGGACGCGCTGCCCTTTCGCGGCGGCGTCGCGGACCACGCCCAGCAGGTCGTCGACCTGCCCCTTCACGGGGCGGACCTCGATCTGCGGGTCCAGCAGTCCGGTCGGGCGGATGACCTGTTCGACGATCTCTCCGCCGACCCGGCCGAGTTCCTCGGGCCCCGGAGTCGCGCTCACGTAGACCACCTGGTTCAGGCGCGTCTCGAACTCCTCGTAAGTCAGCGGGCGGTTGTCGAGCGCGGACGGCAGGCGGAAGCCGTAGTCGACGAGCACTTCCTTCCGCGAGCGGTCGCCGTGGTACATGC
>JBKPMI010000233.1:0-3427 GCA_046732075.1 Acidobacteriota bacterium
TCTCGAACTCGGCGCGCGCAACGGCCGCGAAAACGATCTGCGCGATTCGATCTCCCCGGTGGAGCGTCACCGGCTCGGCGCCGAGGTTGGCGATGATGATTCGGAGCTCGCCGCGGTAGTCGGAGTCGACTGTGCCCGGCGCGTTCAAGAGCGCGAGGCCCTTGTCGTGCGCGAGACCGCTCCGCATCCGCACCTGGCCCTCGTAGCCCGGCGGAATCGCGACGGCGACGCCGGTCGGAACGAGAGCCCGCCCGCCCGGCGTGATCGTGAGCTCCGCCTCGATCGCGGCGCGCAGGTCGCAGCCCGCGGACCCCGCGGTCGCGTACGCCGGGAGGTCGAGCCCCTCGCCGTGGGGAAAGACCTGGATCGGCACGGCGACGTTCGGCATCGGCTTGGCAGCGGTATTCTTGCCCAGTTCGAGGCAAACGATGACCAGGGGCACCACACTCGAGGCAGGCCGGGACTTCTTCCATCGGCACAACTGGACCGGCGTCTACGCGGAGCTGTCGGCGGCGGACAAGGAGTCCCCCCTGGAACCGGAGGATCTCGAACGGCTGGCCACCGCCGCTTACCTGCTCGGAAACGATGCGGACTCGACCGACCTGTGGTCCCGCGCGCACCAGGAGTTCCAGGCGCGGCGCGACCTCGCCGGAGCCGCGCGCAGCGCGCTGTGGCTCGCTTTCGGGATGATCGCCCGCGGCCACATGGCGCCGGCCGGCGGCTGGCTCGCCCGCGCGGAGCGCGTGCTCGAAAACGCCGGCGAATGCGCGGAGCAGGGATTCCTCCTGGCACTGAACGCGATACCGGTCATGTTCGGAGGCGATCCGGCGACCGCGTTGGCCATGTTCGAGAAGGCCGCCGGGATCGGCGACCGCTTCGGCGACGCAAACGTCGCGACCGTGGCGCGCATGGGCCAGGGCGACTGCCGGATCCGGATGGGAGAGGCCGCGCCGGGGATGAAGCTGCTCGACGAAGTCATGGTCGCCGTCACGGCCGGAGAGGTTTCCCCGCTCCTCTCCGGGCTCGTCTACTGCGCCCTGATCAGCGCCTGCCACGCGACCTTCGATCTCCAACGCGCCCGGGAGTGGACCGAGGCTCTGAATCGCTGGTGCGACGCGCAAGCCGGCCTGGTCGCCTACCGGGGAGTCTGCATGGTGCACCGCGCCGAGATCCTTCAGTTGAAGGGGGCCTGGCCGAGCGCGGTGGAAGAGGTCCAGCAGGCGTGCGAACGTCTTTCGGCGCCGCCGGGCCACGGGTCGGTGGGCGTGGCTTTCTACGTCCGAGGAGACCTTCACCGGCTGCGTGGCGAGTTCGCCGAGGCGGATGAGGCGTACCGCCAGGCCAGCCAGCTGGGGCGCAAGCCCGACCCGGGCCTCGCGCAGCTGCGCCTGGTTCAGGGTCAGGTCGAGGCGGCGGCAGCCGCGATCCGCCGCGTGGCCGAAGAGGCCGGCGACCGCCGCGTCCGGTCCCGGATCCTCCCCGCCTACGTCGAGATCCTGATCGACGCCGGCGACCTGGCGGCAGCCCGGGCCGGCGCCGAGGAGCTGGACGGAATCGCCCGCGAGCTCGACTCCCCCTTCCTCCGCGCGCTTTCCGCCCAGGAGCGGGGCGCGGTGCTCCTGGCGGAGGGCGAGGTTGCTGCCTCGCTCGCCACGCTGCGGGAGGCGGCGGCGGGCTGGCGCGACCTCGAGGTGCCCTACGAGGCGGCGCGGGTCCACGTCCTCGTGGGACTCGCCTGCCGGCGGCTCGGGGACGAGGAGACGGCGAAGCTCGAGTTCGAGTCCGCCCGGCGGACGTTCCAGGAGCTCGGCGCCGCGCCCGACCTCGCGCGGGTCGAGGAGATCGCGAAGTCGGCCGCCTCGTTCGTTTCGACTCCGACCATCCGCCGCGAGCCTCTGGCTCTTCGCCCCGGCGTCCGCCTCGGGCCGTACGAGATCATCGACTCCGTGGGCGCCGGCGGAATGGGCGAGGTCTTCCGCGCCCGGGACACCCGGCTCGGCCGGGACGTCGCGGTCAAGATCCTGGCGGCCGCGCACGCGGGTGATCCGGACAGCGTCCGGCGTTTCGAGAAGGAGGCGCGGGCGGTCGCGTCGCTCTCCCACCCCAACGTCGTCCCGCTCTTCGACGTCGGCGAGCAGAGCGGCCTCCGGTTCGCGGTCTCGGAGTACGTCGAGGGCGAGACTCTCCGAGCGCGCCTGAAGCGCGGCGCGCTCCCTGCCGGCGAGGCCGCCGAGATCGCCGCGCAGATCGCCGAGGGCCTGGCGGCCGCGCACCAGAAGGGTTTCGTACACCGCGACATCAAACCGGAGAACGTCATCCTGGCGCACGCGACGTTCGCGCGGATCCTCGACTTCGGGCTGGCCAAGCGGAGCGCCGGACTCCCCGGCCTTTCCGTGACGGAAGAAGGCGCGACCGAGAGCGCATTCCTGACGGAGCCCGGCATCATCGCGGGAACCGTCGGATACATGAGCCCCGAACAGGTTCGGGGCGAGCCGGTCGACGGCCGCTCCGACATCTTCTCGCTCGGGGTCGTGCTCTGGGAAATGATCGCGGGTCACCCGCCGTTCCGCGGCGAGTCCCCGGTCGACACCCTTTCCGCGATCCTGCGCGAGGAGCCTCCGGCGGACCCGGCCCTGGCCGGACTCTCATCCGGATTCGAGCGGATCCTTCACCGGTCGCTCGAAAAGCGGCCGGAAAACCGCTACCCGTCGGCCACAGAGCTCGCGGTCGACCTGCGGCGGATCGCTGCGGATCCCGCGGGCGCGGCGCACGAGTCCCGCCGGCGGCCCGGCCTGGGCAGCGCGCTCCGAACGCTTTTCCGGCCGTCGAGCGGATCCGGACGGTCCTGAAGCCGCGGCTCGTGAGCGGTTATCCTCTGAACCAATCGTGACCCTTTCCGCCGGCGACCGGCTGGGCCCCTACGAAATTCAGGCGATCCTCGGTCGCGGCGGCATGGGCGAGGTTTACCGCGCCCGCGATTCGCGCCTCCATCGCGAGGTCGCGATCAAGATCCTTCCGGCGGCACTCCAGGGCGACGCCGAGAGCGTCCGGCGATTCCAGAACGAGGCGCGCGCGGTCGCATCGCTCTCGCACCCGAACATCGTTCCCCTCTTCGACGTCGGGGAGCAGGACGGGATGCGCTACGCCGTGGCCGAGCTCGTCGTCGGCGAGACGCTTCGGACTCGCCTCGCGAGCGCGCCGCTCCCGACGGCGGAAGCGGTCGAGATCGCCGCCCAGATCGCGGAGGGTCTCGCGGCCGCCCACGAGAAGGGCGTTGTTCATCGCGACATCAAGCCCGAGAACGTCGTTTTCACGGCGTCGGGATCGCCGCGGATCCTCGACTTCGGCCTGGCGAAGCTCTCCTCGGCGTCGCGCGATACCTCTCCCGAGGAGGAACCGACCCGGAGCGCGCTCCTGACGGAGCCGG
>JBKPMI010000234.1:0-9400 GCA_046732075.1 Acidobacteriota bacterium
GCGGCGCGCAAGGGGCACGACCTCTTTCTCTTCCTCTCGCCGCCGGCTGCCTACGAAGAGCAGGTCATCGATCACCGGTCGGTGATCGAGCGCGTCCGGAAGAAGCACGGGAACATGATCCCGCTGGCCGAGCGCTCGACTCACAACCCGAAGACCGGGAAATACTTCGCGTTCTCGGACTCGTACGTTCCGGACCCCGGGAACTACCGGATCGACCTGTGGGAAAAGGTCGGATTCCCGAAGGGGCCCGACACGTGGGAGGACCTGCGCGTCGGCGGCCGGAAGATCAAGGAGCAGTTCGGAAACCCGGTCGGGGTCGGCCTCTCCCAGGAGATCGACTCGAGCATGGCGCTGCGCGCGGTGCTCTGGTCGTTCGGCGGCGCGGAGCAGGACGAGAGCGGCCGCGTCGCGATCAACTCGAAGGAGACCATCGAGGCCCTGAAGTACGTCCGCGCGCTCTACAAGGAGACGATGACGCCGGAGGTCTTCACCTGGGATCCGTCCTCGAACAACCGGATGATCCTGGCAGGACGCGCTTCGTTCGTCTGCAACGCGATCTCGGTCACACGGACCGCGGAGCGGGAGAATCCCGAGATGTCCCGGAAGATCGGGCTCACCCCGGCGCTTCGGGGTCCCGTCCGGCGAATCGCCGCGGAGCACCTCATGAACTGCTACGTGGTCTGGAAGTTCGCCGAGAATCCGGACGCCGCGCAGCAGTTCCTGGTCGACCTGGTCGACCACTTCGCCGAGGTCTTCCAGGAAGGGGAGTCCTACAACTTCCCCTGCTTCCCGGCCTCGCTGCCCGACCTCCAAGAGAGGATCGGGCACGACCCGAAGGCCGATCCACCCGACAAGTACCGGGTTCTCGGCACCGTGCTCGACTGGGCAACGAACGTCGGTTACCCCGGATACGCGACCGCCGCGATCGACGAGGTCTTCAACACGTTCGTGATCCCCACCATGTTCAGCCGCGTGGCCAAGGACGAGGCCACGCCGGAGGAAGCGGTCGGTGCCGCCGAACAGCAGATCCGCCGGATTTTCGAGCGATGGAATCGCGCCGGATGAGCGGGCCCCGCACTTAGAATCAGGCGTGGCCATTTTCGACACCTTCGGTCGCCCGCTCCGGAATCTTCGGATTTCGGTGACGGATCGGTGCAACCTGAGGTGCCAGTACTGCATGCCGGAGAAGGACTACGTCTGGCTTCCCCGGGCGGACATCCTCGACTTCGAAGAGGTGGGTCTTCTGGTCGACGTCTTCGCCGGCCTGGGAGTCGACCGCGTGCGCCTGACCGGAGGCGAGCCGCTGGTCCGCCGCAACCTGCCGCAGCTGGTCCGGCTCCTGGCGTCGAAATCGCGAATCAAGGATCTCGCGATGACCACCAACGGGGTGCTCCTGGCCGACCAGGCCGGGGACCTCGCGGCGGCCGGGCTTCACCGGGTGACGGTCAGCCTCGACACCCTGCGGGCGGATCGCTTCCAGGCGATGACCCGGTTCGACGAACTCGGCCGCGTTCTCGCCGGTATCGCGGCCGCCTCGGCGGCCCGTTTCACCGCGCTGAAGATCGATACCGTCGTGATTCGAGAGACGAACGACGACGAGCTCGTGCCGCTTCTGGAGTACGGCGGGAGCGTCGGTGCCGAAGTCCGCTTCATCGAGTACATGGACGTCGGCGGCGCGACGCGCTGGTCGAGAGACGCCGTCGTTCCCGGCGCCGAGATCCTCGAGCAGCTCGGCCGGCACTATGGTTCGATCGAACCTCTCGTCGAGGAGAGTTCCGCTCCGGCCGCTCGCTTCCGGCTTCCGGACGGAAGGGTCTTCGGTCTCATCTCTTCGATGACGTCGCCCTTCTGCGGCGCGTGCGATCGAAGCCGGCTGACGGCAGATGGGATGTGGTACCTCTGTCTCTACGCGAGCGCCGGAATCGATCTCCGCCGGGCTCTCCGCTCGGGTATGCGCGAAGAAGAACTGCGGTCGCGGATCGAGAATGGGTGGCGCCTGCGGGCCGATCGCGGCGCGGAGCAGCGGCTGGCAGTCCACGATCGCTCGCCGCTCCTTCCGGCCGGGGCGCTGCGCAAGGACCCCCACCTCGAGATGCACACGCGGGGAGGTTGAAGACCGTGGCCGAAAGCGGTCCAGGCGCGGGGCCGGATCCGACGGCACCCGTTCCCGGCCTCACAAATGCGCGCGGCCTGTCGCTCGACCGCATGCCGGTCCGCACGAGGGAGAATGCCGTGACGCTGTCGGGGTGGCGCCTCTGCGTCGAAAGCGACCAGGGCGAGGGCGCGATCGTGCTGATCGAGGCCGCCCCGGGGGAGGCCCGGTATCGGGGCGAGGGCGTCTTTCTCGGCTGGACCGCGGAACGACTCCACGCGGCTTACGAAGCGCTCCGGCCGCAGTTGAACGAGCCGCGGTTCGAGACCCTGCAGTTGGGCTGAAAGCCGCGAGCCGGCTATGGCGGCGGCGCGGATTCCGAGAGAATCCGCCACTCCTCGGCCGTGAGAAGCGGGGCCGCGGCCGGGTAATAAACCCTTTCCATCTCGGACTCGTGGGCGGCGAGCCGCCGTTCCAGGTTTTCCACGAGGCCCTGCACGTCGGCGACCGGCGCGCGCTCCGCGATCTGCGAGTCGAGATATCGAGTCAGCTCCCGGATCTGCACGTACTCCAGCCGGAGCTCGCGCTCGGGATCACGACCCGGGAACGAGGCACGAGACAGAGCAGGAACGAGAACGCGTTCCTCGGCGGCCGTCCAGCGGGTGAAGTGAGCGCGGAAGTCCGCCAGCGCGACCCGGCAGGCGTCGTCCTCGCGACGCTCGAACGCGCCGCGAAAATCGTCGAAGCGGCCGCGGAGCCCGATCTGGACGGCGAGGAGGTCATCCCGGGAATTCACGCCGCCCGCTACAGGCCGGCCAGGCCCGGCTCGATCCGCGTGAAACCCTGCTCGGAGGCCCAGAGATCCATCGAGAGTGAGACGAGGTCGTCCACCTCCGGAATCGGGCGAGCGTCCTCCGAGAGGTCGATCGACTTGACGTAGCAGTGGCAGCTCTCACACGCCTCGACCCGCACGTTCGCATGGGTTTCGTTCCGGAAGGACGGGAGTTTTTCGGGATTCCCTTCGAAACAGGCGGGGCAGAGAATGCGGCCGAAGCTCCACTCGCCGCCACAGAGCGCGCACCCGAGCATACGGCGAGCACCTTCCATCGCCGACGCGTCGCGCCGCGCCGAAATCCACGGAAGGCCGCCGCAGAAGGGACACTGGCCCTGTCGGTGGATCCGGTCGGGCGGGATGTGGGCGGACCTCAAGAGCTCGACGTAAGGACGGAGCATCGCGCGTGAGAGGTAGTCCTCGGTGGACGGCCGATCGCCCGCCCAGTAGACGAGGAGCCGGGTCCGCGCGGTCGCAGGAAGATCGCTCTGCCGCTTCCGGGCCTCTTCGGCCAGGAGTGCCGGGCCTTCGCGAGCCGCGTACTCGAGGATTGCGGAAAGTCGCGGAAGAAGGCGCTCGGCATCCTCATTCAGGTGACCGCGGAGTGGCGTCTCCCCGTGGGTGATCTCGATCGCGGCGGCGACCTGCGCCTGCACGCGGTAAAGGCCCGCCGCGAACCGCAGGGGCGCTTCCGCCGCCGGGGCATGGCTGGAGAGCGACTCCGCGCGCATCGCGCGCCGTTCGAATTCCGAAACCGTCTTCGAGCTCGTCTACCGCCGCCGGTTCTCTTGACCCGAGACGATTTCGCGATACCAGCGCGCGTGGTGCAGGCGCGCCCATTCCCGCGTGACCGTGCCGCGGATCATCGAGCCGAAGGTTCCGGGCTCGGCGGCGGTGCCGAGGTAGATGTGAAGCACGATCGCGACCGCGAAAAGAATGAAGGTCACGTCATGGATGAGAAAAGAGAGCTCCACCAGCAGCCTCGGGAAAGCGCGGGGAAACCAGATCAGGAGGCCCGAGAGCAGGAGGCCGACGGCGCCGAGTCCGGCGGCCCAGAAGAAGAGCTTCTGGCCGCCGTTGTACTTTCCAACGTCCGGGTCGTCGGTCTCGTAGCGCATATACGCGAGGGCTTTCGGCCCCAGCCACTCCTTGTCGCGGGGCTCGAGGCGCATGTCGGCGATCCAGTGCACGAACATCACTCCGGACGCGAGAAAGAACGCGACGCCCAGCCAGGGATGAAGAAGCCGGCAGACCGTCAGCCCGCCGAACAGGTGCGCCATCCAGCCGAACACGGGGGTCCAGATCGGCATCCCCGTGAAGACGCAGGCGAAGAAGGTCACGGCGACGCTCCAGTGGATCACGCGCGAGGTGAGTCGATGGCGGACGATCTCGTTGCCGACGACGACGTCCTCCCGGTGCCGGGCCGCGACGATCGCCGTGTCGAAGGGGCGTTGCGGAGTGGCGGCGCTCATCGTGTCTCCCTTCGCTGCCTGCCGATCACGCCTCGGGCAGATTCCGCTCCGGCGTTGCGTCGGCCCCCTTGACTTCCCTGGGTCCGAACCTCGTGTAGTGCGCGAACGCACCGATCACGGCGCCGAAGATCGCGATTCCGCCGAGGGGTCGGAGAATGGACTTCCAGAACTTGACGAGGAGCGGCACGTGGGGGTCGGCCGGAAGGTCGTACCACTCTGGATGGTCGCCGTGTGCGAGCACGGTGACGACCCCGGTGCCGTGCACTCCCTCCGGGTTGTAGAGCGTGGCGTGGGTGAATCCGTTTCCCTTCAACTGATCGACGCGTCGGAGTCCGAGCGCCACCATGTCGTCCTTCGTTCCGAACTGAAGGCACCCGGTCGGGCACGCCTTGATGCACGCCGGCTCCAGCCCGACAGAGACCCGGTCCACGCAGAGCGTGCACTTCGCCATCTTGCCGGTCGTCTGGTGGAAGCGGGGCACGTCGAAGGGGCAGCCGGTTTCGCAGTAGCGGCAACCGATGCACTGGTCCGGGTTCACGTCCACGATCCCGTTGGCGTACTGGACGATCGCGCCCGGCGCCGGGCAAGCCGTGAGGCACCCGGGCTCCTCGCAGTGCATGCACTGGTCCTTGCGCATCAACCAGGCGAGCCCGCCGTCGAAGTCGCGCTCGTTGAATCGGATCAGATTCCAGTATTCCGCGTGGAGAGTCGGCAGCGTCTGGTAGGTCCCGGTCTGCTCGGTCGCGATGTGCCGGAGGTCGTTCCACTCGATGCACGCCGCTTCGCAGGCCTTGCATCCGATGCACGTCGTCGTGTCGATGTACTTGGACACGGTCGGCACCGAACGCATCCCCGAGAGGCTTCCCCAGACTGCTCCCGAGGAGCGGCGGATTTCGAGGTTCTGTTGAACGCTCATGCCGTCCTCCTCAAGCCTTCTCGACCCGCACCAGGAAGGCCTTGTATTCGGGCGTCCAGGTGTTCGGATCCATCGCCGAGGGTGTCAGGGTGTTGGCGAGCGGACCGGTATGGTTCGGATCGCCCGCGAAACCCCAGTGAATGGGGAAACCGATCTGCCAGGCAGGCTTTCCGTCGATGGTCAACTGCTGAAGACGCCGGGTGACCATGGCGACTCCCTGGATCTCGCCGCGGGCCGAGATGACCTTGACCTGGGAGCCGTTGGCGATCCCTTTCTCCTTCGCCAGTCCCTCCGGAAGCTCCACAAAGAATCCGGGCTGCAGCTGGTTCAGAGTCCCCTTGTGCTGGTGCTGGGTCCAGTAATGGAAGTGCTCGGTCAACCGGTAGGTCGTGCAGACGATCGGGAAATCTTCCTTCTTTCCGTAGATGTCTTTGTCGGAAGAGAAACGCTTGGACGCCGGGTTCGACGTCACTTTCGGGTGAAGCGGGTTCACGATCGCCGCTTCGATCGCCTCGTAGTGCTCCGGGAAGGGACCGTCGTTCAGAGAAGGCGCATAGAGCCGACCGACGCCCTCCGGCAGCATGATGAAGGCGCCGTAGGTTCCGGGAGGCGCGTCCGGCTTCATGTCCGGGACGTCGCCCACCCACTTTTCGCCGTTCCAGACGATGCCCGGACGCTTCGGGTCCCAGGGCTTCCCGTCGGCGTCCGCGGAGGCGCGGTTGTACATGATGCGGCGGTTCGCCGGCCAGGAGAACGCCCAGTTGTGGAACATGCCGAGCCCCGTCGGATCGGCCGTCGAACGGCGCTGCGCGTTGTTTCCCGCCTCGGTGTATACCCCGGAGTGGAGCCAGTTCCCGCACATCGTCGTGCCGTCGTCCTGAAGCTGTCCAAAGCCGTCCAGTTGCTGTCCGGCGGTCTTGAGAACCTTCGCCGTGTCCTTCGGGTCCGGTATGTCGGCGAGCGCCTTGCCGCTCATTTCCTTGAGGACTTCGCCCAGATCCGGGTTGACCGGGTTCGGATAAGACCACGAAAGGTTCAGGATGGGGTCGGGGAGAGCGCCCCCTTCCTTCTTGTACAGGTCGCGGACCGCGAGAAACGTGCGGGCGAGAATTTCCTGGTCGGCCTTGGACTGCCCGGGCGGGTCGAGCGCCTTCCACTTCCACTGCAGCCAGCGCGCGGAATTCGTGAAAGTTCCGTCCTTCTCGGCAAAGCTCGCCGCGGGCAGGAGAAAGACTTCCGTCTGGATCTTCGACGGATCCGCCCCGCCGTACTCCTTCGGTGCGTTCCAGAAACGGGCCGTCTCGGTCTCGACGTTCTCGACGACCACCAGCCACTTCAATTTCGACAGGGCCGCGACCATCTTCTTCGAATTCGGGCCGAGCCCCACGGGATTCATCCCGAAAGTGATGAAACCCTCGGGCCCGGGCTCCTTGCCGCCGACGCGTGTCGAGCTGCCGCGGTACATGTCGTCGAAGATGTACATCCAGGAGTAGTTCCCGTCGACTTTCGGGAGCCACTCGTATCCCCAGTCGTTGTCTTTCGTCGCCGCTTTGCCCCACGTCGCCTTGAGCAGCGAAACCATGAACTTGGGATAGTTCGTCCAGTAGTTCATGGTGGCCCACGCCTGTTTGTTCATCGTCGTGGGGACAGCGTTCTCGTAATAGGCCTGGAGCGTCGCGAGTTGCCCGGTGGGGGTCTTCAGGTATCCGGGCAGAATCTCGAACGTGCCCGCGGTGTCGGTCGCGCCCTGGATGTTCGAGTGCCCGCGGAAGGCGTTCATGCCGCCGCCCGGCCGGCCCACGTTCCCCAGGAGGAGTTGGAGCACGGCGCCGGCGCGGATCATCTGGACTCCGGTCGAGTGCTGCGTCCAGCCGAGTGCGTACGTGATCGTTCCGGCCTTCTCGGGCACGCCGGTCGACGTGACGATCTCGGCCACTTTCTCGAAAGTCTCCTTCGGGGTTCCGCAGATTCGCGCGACCATTTCCGGGGTATAGCGATCGACGTGCGCTTTCAGGAGCTGGAATACGCAGCGTGGGTTCTCCATCGTCGGGTCCAGCTCGTAGGATGTGGTCTTGGGATCGCCCTGATACGCCCAGTTGTCCTTGGCGTACTCTCCCTTGGCTTCGTCGAAGCCGGAGAAGAGGCCTTCGTTGAATGCGTACTTTTCTCCCACGACGTACGGCCCGTTGGTGTGGAGCCGGACGTAGTCCTCGTGGTAGCGCTTCTTTTCGATCGCATACCGGATGAGGCCGTTCAGAAAAGCGATGTCGGTCCCGGGACGGATCGGCGCGTAGAGATCTGCGACCGACGCGGTTCGTGTGAAACGCGGGTCAACGACGACGAGCTTCGCGCCCCGCGTCTTCTTCGCCTCCAGGAACCACTTGAAACCGACCGGGTGGTTCTCCGCCGCGTTGCCGCCCATTGCGAGGATGACGTCGGCATTCTTGATGTCGACCCATCCGTTTGTCATTGCCCCCCGACCGAACGTGGCGGCCAGACTGGCCACCGTGGGGCCGTGTCAAACCCGGGCCTGGGTATCCCGGTACGGCACCCCCAGGGCCGTGACGACTTTCCACTGGAGGAAATTGAACTCGTTCGTGTCGGTGCACCCTCCGATCATCGCCATCCCGGGGGTGCGGTTGACGACTTCGCCCTTGGCGTTCTTCGCGACGAAAGTCTTGTCGCGCGTCGTTTTGATGTGGCGCGCAATCTTCGAGATCGCCTCGTCCCACGAGATGTCTTCCCACTTGTCGGATCCGGGGCGGCGGACCTTCGGCTTCAGGAGCCGGTTGGCGTGCGTGATGTCGTCCTTCAGCGTGATGCCCTTGGGACAGAGACTCCCACGGCTGATCGGGTTGTCGGGATCCCCTTCGACATGGACCACCGACGCGACCGCGTTCCTCGACTTGTCGCCCAGAGTGTGGATGATGACGCCGCAGGAAACCGCGCAGTAGGGGCAGATACTGCGGGTCTCCGTGGTGCGCGAGATCTTGAACTCGCGCATCTCGGCTTTGGCCCGGGCGACGTCGAAACCGAGAGCGATGGTGCTTCCGACGGCCGTGGCCTTCAGGAATCCGCGACGGGTCAGGTCCATGGCAACCTCCCGCGGAAAACGAAGCGCTGGAAGCATTTCAGAACTCCCTTCGCCCCTTGTCAAGACCTTTCTCGGGCGAGTCCGGGGGCTCGATCGACCCCTTTACGCCGTGAGAATTCGCGCGGGGTTGGCGTAAACGTTGTATCGCCGCCCTCTCAGGAACCCGACCAGCGTCAGCCCGGCCGCGTCGGCGAGTTCGACGGCGAGGCTCGAAGGGGCGGAAACGGAAGCGACGATGGGAATTCCGGCGGAATACGCCTTCTCGACGATCTCGAATCCCGCTCGGCCCGAGACCATCAGCACCGAATCCGCCAGCGGCAGCTCGTCCCGGAGCAGAAATCGTCCGACCAGCTTGTCGGTGGCGTTGTGGCGTCCGATGTCTTCGCGCAGGGCGCGGAGGCCTCCGCCGGCGTCGAACAGGCCCGCGCCATGCAGGCCACCGGTAGTAGAAAAGACCGACTGTGCCTCCCGGAGCTTGTCCGGCAGCGAAAAAAGGAGGTCCGGGCCGATCCGGAAGTCCGACCGGAGAGGCGAAACATCCGGGGGAATCACGTTCTCGATCGACGTTTTTCCGCAGACGCCGCAGGCCGACCCCATCACCGTCCCGCGGACGAGCCTCTCGCCGCGCGCCTGCGCGTCCGGATTCAGGGTCGCGATCATCACGTTTGCCCGCAGCTCCGGTTCGATCCTTGGGTCGACCGGCCGTTCGAGACCCAGAAGATCCTGGCGGGACCGGAGGACGCCTTCGGCGAAAAGGAGGCCCGCGACGAGCTCCTCGTCGTTGCCGGGGGTACGCATGGTCGTGACGAACGACCTCGGCCTCGCGCCACCTGCCGGGCGGATCCGGATCTCCAGGGGCTCCTCGACGGCGAGGACATCCTCGCGCTCGATCTGCCGATCTCCTTCGCGCGTCACGACCCGCGTCTTCTCGACCGGCTCCATTGCCTCGCATTATCCCGCCCCGTTGCCGTCTCCGAGGGGTAGAGTCTCCGGG
>JBKPMI010000235.1:0-7704 GCA_046732075.1 Acidobacteriota bacterium
ACCCCGACGTGACTCCGTATCTCTCGGGTCCGCCCCGGCCGCCCGAGCCGAAGGAGTCCGGCTGGAAGGACACCTTCCTGGTTCCCCCCGGCATGGTGACGCGCTTCGTGGTCCGCTGGGCGCCCACTGAGCTGCCGACCAGCGCGGCGCCGGCGGCTCGGCACTATCCCTTCGATCCGAACGGCGCTTCCATGCACGGATACGTCTGGCACTGCCACATCATCGATCACGAGGACCAGGAGATGATGCGGCCCGACCTCGTGATGCTGAACCCGGATGCGCCGGCTCCGGCGTCGCGGCCGCTGAGAAGGGGGATCGACTACTAGCCGGGCGATCCCGTTCGGAAGCCGACGACGCGGCGGCGGCGTATGGAAGGCGGGGGTGTCTCATGGACAACGCCGAAATCTCCCGCCGCTTCGCTTCGCTCACCACGCCGCTCGTCGCCGACGGCGCCCTGCGCGCCGCGCCGCCGCTCCGCATGGGGCCTTTCGGGATCCGGCCCGCGACGTCCCGTGTCGCCGTCGCCGGGCGCGTGCTGCCCGTCCGCCACTATGGGAGCGTCGACGTCTTCCTGGAGGCGTTCGGCACCGCGCAGACGGGAGACGTCCTCGTCATCGACAACGAGGGGCGCACGGACGAGGCCTGCATCGGCGACCTGACGGCGCTGGAGGCAAGCCTCGCCGGCGTCGCGGGGATGCTGGTCTGGGGCGCGCACCGCGACACCGCGGAGCTCGAGCCCATCCCGATCGCAGTCTTCTCGCTCGGGAACTGCTCCTCCGGTCCGCGGCGGCTCGACCCGCCGAAGGACAGCGCGCCCGTCGAGTTCGGCGACGTCAGGGTGTCGCCCGGCGACGTCGTCTTCGCGGATCCGGACGGCGTCGTGTTCGTCGCGGGCGACCGCGTCGCCGACGTCCTCGCGGCCGCCGAGAAGATCGCTGCGACCGAGCGCCGCCAGGCCGACATGATCCGCGCGGGAAGGTCGCTGCGGGACCAGCTTCGTTTTTCGGAGTACCTCGAGGAAAAGAAGCGGGACCGCTCCTACTCGCTCCGCCAGCACCTCCAGAAGATCGGCGGCGCGATCGAGGTCTGACTCCGGTTTTCTCTTGATCGGCGCCCCTCCCGGTCATATAGTTGCGCAGTGCAACTAAATCCTCCGCCCGGTTCGCTCCCCGTCCACCCGTCCCCGATCGCCCGCGACGCCGAGGAGCTGTCGCGAGCGCTCGAAGACCTTGCGCGCGTCTATCAGCTCCAGGACCCGCGGCAGACGTGCTCCTACGGCATCAACCTGACCGAGTGCTACGCGCTCGAGGCGGTCTCGCGCGACGGGCCGCTGACGATCAACGAGATCGCGGCGCGCCTGTCGGTCGACAAGGCAACGGCCAGCCGCGCCGTCCAGTCGCTCGCGCAGAAGGGCTACGCTCGGAGCCGCGTCCACCCCGAGGACTCGCGCGCGCTCCAGGTGCGGGCGACGGCAGCCGGAGAGCGCCTTTACGAAAGCATCCACGCGGCGGGCCGCGCCCTCCATCGCCGGATCCTCGCGGAGTTCGCGCCGGACGTGCGCCAGGCGGCGACGTTGCTCCTCCGCCGGATCGTCGATGCGGAAGTGCGCTGCGTGACGTCCGGGACCTGCGAGCCATGTTGATCCGCATCCCTCCCCCGTGGTTCCTCCCCGAACGCGAGGCGACGCCGGAGAAAGTCTTCGACGACCGGCGTGCGTTCATCCGCAAGCTCGGACTGGCCGCGATCGGGACGGGCGCCGCGGCGATCGCCGGGGCCGCGCCGGCGAAGAGGACGACGAGAAAAACGAGCGCGGCGCGGATCCCGACCGCGGACCTCTACACCGCGCGCCGCAGCGAGAAGTACACGATCGACGAGCCGCTCACCCCGGAGTCGATCGCCTCGCGCAGCAACATCTTCGACGAGTTCGGCTCGCAGCGGGATCGCGTCTGGAAGATCGCGGAGGGATTCCCGAGCCGTCCCTGGCGCATCCACGTGGGCGGCGCGGTCGAGAAGCCGCTGCAGTTTGACGTCGACGAGCTCACGCGGCAGCTCGGGATCGAGGAGCGGCTCTATCGGTTCCGGTGCGTCGAGGCGTGGGCCATGGCGGTGCCGTGGACCGGGTTCCCGTTTCGCCGCTTTCTCGAGCTCGTCAAGCCGCTCTCCGCGGCTCGGTACGTCCGAATGGTGACGGCGGCGCGGCCCGACGCCATGCCCGGCTGGTACGCCACCCGGCGCGTCTTCCCGTACTACGAGGCGCTCTCGCTCGCCGAGGCGAACAACGATCTCGCTCTGCTCGCGACCGGCATCTACGGCCACCCGCTGCCGAATCAGCACGGCGCGCCGCTGCGGCTGATCGTTCCGTGGAAGTACGGCCTCAAGGGGATCAAGTCGATCGTCGCGTTCCAGCTCACGCGTGAGAAGCCAGGCACGTTCTGGAACGAGCTCTCGCCGAACAACTACTCCTTCGAGTCGAACGTGGACCCGACCGCGCCGGGCCAGTCGGAGGAGACGATGCTCGACACGGGCAAGGTCCGCCCGACGAAACCTTTCAACGGCTACGGGGAACTCGTCGCCCACCTCTACGCTTGAGGGCGGGTCGGACAGCGACCGCAGTCCTTCTCGTCGCGGCGGCGTCGTCACCAGCGTCCGTCCCGGACGAGCTTCCCCGGCGCCTCCGCGACGCGGTGGTCGCGCAACCGGTGACGGTGACCTGCGCGGGAACGCCGACGCTCGAGCTCCGGCTGCGTCGCGGCACTCCGCCGGCCCGCCCGACGCCCGCACTGCAGGAGCGCTTCTCGTACCAGCGGAGCGCGTACGAGATCCGACCAGGAAGCTTCGTCGGCGTGGCGCGGCTTCTGGCGCCGTGGACGGACGCGAAGGGCCAGCGGATTCCCGCCGGTCTGTACTCGTTGCGCTACGCGCTCCAGCCGCTGACCAAGGACCACTTCGGCACGACGCCGGACCGGGACTTCCTGCTGATGCTTCCCGCGGGCAAGGACGGCAACCCTGCGCTGCGAAAGGACTTTGAAGCGATCCTGGCGGCCAGCCGCGAGGTCTCCGGGACCGGACATCCGGCGGTGATCGCGCTCGTGCCGCCGGACTCGCGGGACACGGACGCGACATACGCGCGCTCCGGAGGCCTCACACTCCGTCTCGCGATCTGCGGACCGCCTATCTGACCTGGAGCGACGTCAGCTCGTAATTCATGCCGCCCACCACCTGGCCGCGCACCGGGATGCCGAGGTCCGGGTGGATCCACCAGTCCGACGCTTCCGTTGCGCTCTGCCGCGCGAGGTGCGTCGTGCGGAACTCGCCGGCCGCGGTTTTCACCGCCTCCTCGCCCTCCACGCGGTGCGTGACGACGCACGTCGTGCCGAGCGGCGACTCGAACCCGGACGGCGCGATGTAGCACACGACCTGGGACCTCGTCCCCGACGCGGCTGCGAGTCCCATCCAGCCGGAGGCCGCGAGCGCCGGCGCGGAGAACGCGAACGACGGCGGCAGGACCAGGTCCTGCTGCAGGATTCCGGCCTCCTTCCCGCGCACCCGGCCGGTCAGATGGTCCCCCTCCACGAAGAACCGCGCGCGCTCGACTGCCTCGCCCTGCCTCTTCGTGATCTCCGCGAACTTCAGCTTCCCGGCGGCGTCCGTGCCCTGGAAGACTTCGACGACGAGGTCGCCCATATCGATCCGGCTGCGGACGAGGCGTCCGCCGTCCTCCCGCGCGAAAAGCGTCCAGCGCTCCTCGCCGCGCTTCCCGCCGGAGTCGCGGTAGACGTAGGTCCCGCGTGCGAGCTCCGCCCCGCGTTCGTACCGGCCGGCGTGCTCTCCCGGAGTCCCGGCGAGGATCGCGGCGACGTCCTCCTCCATCGTGTTCGCCGCGGGCGTCTCGGTAATGCGGCCGACCTCGACTTCCCCGCTCTCGAGGATCACGGTCGGCACGTTGATGACCCGCCAGCGCGCGATGGCGTCGGGGGGATGCAGGAAATCGTTGTCGAGCGCGACCAGCTTGACCGAGACCTTCGGGTTCGCGGCGGCGTGGACGGTCTTGAGCAGCCGCGGCACGAACTCCTTGCTGTCGCCGCACCAGGTCCCGAAGACGACGGTCATCGTCATCGGGCGGTTCTCTTTCGCGATCGCGGCGACCGCGGCGGGCACCGGCTGGTACGCGTCCATCTCCTGCCGCCAGACCGGCACCGTCGCGAAGAGCGTGTCCTCCGTGACGTCGCCCACGAGCCCCTGGTGGCGCGAGACGAGAATGGTCTTTCGCTTCCACGCGAGGATCGACGACGACGCGTCGACCTTCTGGAACGCGCCGCCCGGCCTGGAAGCGGCGTCCGCCGCGAGCTCCGCGCCCGTGCCGTCGGCATTGAACGCAAACGCCTTCCGCGGCACGACCGAAAAAGTGGACGCCTCGCGGTCGAGCAGCAGCGCCTTGCGCGCGCCGGGCAGGAGGACCGCGGTCTTCTTGCCGCCGTCGGCGGAGAGGACGCGCGCGGCGCGGTCGAGGTGTCCATCCACGTAGACGTCCCGCGTGGAGTCGCGCCACGTAGGTCCCTCGGCGAATGCGACGTTGGTGGAAGAGGCGAGGAGGGCCGCGGCCAGGAGGAGCAGGGTCGCCCGATGAAGCATTCGCATCAGACCTCCGGTTTGGAGATCGCAACAACGCGCCGCGGATGCGTTATGCCGGATTTCGCGGTGTAGC
Source organism: Acidobacteriota bacterium (assembly GCA_046732075.1). Taxonomy (GTDB): domain Bacteria; phylum Acidobacteriota; class Thermoanaerobaculia; order UBA5066; family Gp7-AA6; genus Gp7-AA6. Next base: position 4,706 of record JBKPMI010000235.1, read on the forward strand.
ATTCGCCGTTTCCATTCCGGAACCCAAAAACAGAGGAGGAGCTTCATGAAGGCACTCATCCGGGTATTTCCCCTGGTTCTCGCGGGTCTGTTCCTGACGGCAGCGATCGGCACGGCGAAGGGCAGCAAGGCCGTCGTCTGGGCCGGGACCGAAATCGAGTGGAAGGAAAGTTCGACGGTGAAGGGCGCGTGGGCCGCGACGCTGTGGGGCGATCCGAGCAAGGGCGCGTACGGGGCGCTGCGGAAGGTGTCCGCGGGAATGGATCTCGGGATGCACAGCCACTCGTTCGATCAGAAGGTCGTGGGAGTGTCGGGCACGTTCGAGTTCACGCTCGAGGGCCAGCCGATGAAGGAGCTGGGACCCGGCTCCTACATCATGACGCCGGCGCACGCGAAGCACTCTTCCAAGTGCAAGGAAGGCGCGGACTGCATCTATTTCGAGGAGCAGCCCGGAAAGGCCGACTTCATCCCGGCCAAGTAGCGCGAACCGTTTCGATGCGGGGCGGGCGTCCATCCGGGCGCCCGCCCTATTTCTGCCGATTCAGTGATTCCGGTCTGACCCGATTCAGCGATTCAGCCCTGACCCCGGCCCTCCAGTCGCGACATCACCTTCATCAGGTCCTCGTGCGAACCGACGAGGAAAAGGGTGTCGCCGGACTGCAGCGGCTCGTCGGTCGGCGCCGGGGAGTACGGCGCGCCGCGCCGGATCATCGCGGGCACCACGACGCGGTCCGTCGCGACGCCGAGCTCGGCAAGTGTCTTCCCGGTCGCGGGCGTTCCGGGCAGCACGAAGAACGTGAGCGACGTGCCGGCTTCGAGCGTTGCGGAGAGCCGCCTTCCTTCCGCCGAGCGCATCGCGGGGTCCCGCAGCAGCTGGTAGGCCTCGTCGCGCAGGATCCGGATCTGCGACGCGATCACGTTGCCCGGGACCGCGAGCAGGTTCATGAGCCGCGACACGATCTCGACGGACGTCTCGAACTCCTCCGGGATCACCTCGTCCGCGCCCAGCTTCTTCAACGGCTCGACCTGCGACACGTACCGCGTCCGCACGATGATGTGGACGTCGGGGTTCTCGTGCCGGCAGAGCCGGACGATCCGGCGGGTGCCGTCGGGGTCGGAGATCGCGATGACGACCGCGACCGCGCGCTGGATTCCCGCGGCCTCCAGCCCCTCGGGCGACGCGGCGTCCGCCACGATCGCGAGGCTGCCGTTCTGCCGCGCGACCAGGGCCCGGTCGGCGTCCTCCTCGATCACGATGTGCGGGATCCCGGTCTCCGTGAGCACGTGAGCCACGTTCAAGCCGTTCAACCCGTACCCGATGATGATGATGTGCTTGGAGAGCTCGCGCTTCGGCTCGTCCTCCGGCTCCGGCTTGCTGCGCAGCCTCGCCGCGAGCTTCAGCCCGGCGGCGACGAAGAGCGGAGTGGTCCCGAGCGTCAGCACGGCGACCGCGATGAAGAGCTGCTGATCCTCCGGAGCGAGCACCGAGAACTTCTTTCCTTCCTGGGCCAGCAGGAACGAGAACTCCCCGATCGGCGCGATCGCGAATGCCGCGCGCAGCGACGTCCGCGGAAGCGCGCCCCCCGCGCGGAACGCGGGATACGCCGCGGCGACCTTGATCAGGACGACGGCGGCCACGGTCGCCAGCACCAGCGGCAGCGCCGAGAAGAGGAAGCTCGGGTCGAGCAGCATCCCGATCGAGGCGAAGAAGAGCGCGGACAGGAAGTCCCGGAACGGCCGGAGGCTGCCGCCGATTTCGTGGATGAACTCGGTGTCGCCGACCACCACGCCGGCGGCAAACGCGCCCAGGGCCGCCGAGATCCCGAGCTTGCTCGCGGCCGCGATCGTCGCGACGATCAGGACGATCACGCCGGCCGTGAAGACCTCGCGGCTGCCGAGCTTCGCGATCTTGAGGAAGAGGCGCGGCACGATCACGCGCGCGACCAGGATGAGCGCGAGGACACCGACGATCGCGATGGCGACGCGCACGGCCACCTTCGGCAGCGGCGGCGCCTCGCCGCCCGACGCGAAGGCCGGCACCAGCAGCATGAGCGGGATCACGGCGAGGTCCTGGAAGAGCGAGACTCCCAGGAAGCGACGCGCGAACGGCGCGCCCATCTCGTCCCGCGTCGAGAGGATCGGCAGGACCACCGCGGTCGAACCGAGCGCGATCAGGAGCCCGTAGAACGCGGTGCGCCGCACGTCGGCGCCGAACGGCATACCGACCAGAACCACGAGCAGCACGGTCAACCCCATCTGCAGCGACCCGGAGACGAGCGTCGTCTTGCCCAGGTTCTTGAGCTTCTCGAACGGGAGGTGCAGGCCGACGAAGAAGAGGATGAGCGCGACGCCCAGCTCCGCGATCAGCTCGACCGAGTGCGTGTCCCGGACCCACCCGAACGCGTGCGGTCCGATGAGGATGCCCGTCGCGAGGTAGGCGATCACTTCGGGGACGCGGAGCTTCTTCCCCAGGAAGAGGAGCGGGAATGCCGCGGCGAGGATGATGGCGACGTCGGCGAGGAGGCTGTGCGAGCCCACGGGCCTAAGTCTCCACCGGCACGTCGGCCACGGCGACCCGCGGTCGCGTCCCCGGCGCTCCCTGCACGAGGAACACGCCGGCGAGAACGATCAGGCCGCCGAGGACCGTCGTGGCGTGCACCGGCTCGGCGAGGAGCGCGACCGCCGCGGCGAGCGTCACGAGCGGCTCGAGGTACAGCAAGGAGGCGACGCGCGCAGTGTCCAGCCGCTCGAGCGCCGAGTACCAGAACAAGTAGCCGAGTCCGGAGCAGCAGATCCCGAGGAACACGACCGCTCCCCAGCCGCCGGCGGAGAGGCGCGCGAAGTCCGCCCAGCCGGCGCGCGCCGCGAAGAACGGGACGAGGAGCATCAACCCGGCGAGCTCGACGAACGCTGTCGCGCTCGCGCTCCCGAGCCGCGCCAGAGTGCGCCGTCCCACGATCGAGTAGACCGCCCAGTTGACGGTCGAGACGAGGATCAGGA
>JBKPMI010000236.1:0-7306 GCA_046732075.1 Acidobacteriota bacterium
GGTGATGAGGGATTCGGCGGGTCAGCCGCAGACGGTCCTGTACCACGAGCTGCCCGCGATGCTTCTGAACGAAATCCAGAAGCAGCAGCTGCGGATCGAGGCGCAGGACGCGCAGATCACGAGGCTACTGAACCGTCTGAACGCGCTGGAGGCGCGCCTGTCGGCCTCCGCTACGAAGTGAAGTCCCGCACGTCCTTGAACGGTGTTTCCCGGTCCGTGAAGTCCGGGCGGTAGTAGCGGTTCGCGGTCTCGAGCTCCTGGTGGAAGCCGTTTTCGAAGCCGTGCGCTTCGAGAGCGGCCAGCGCCTCGTCCCACTCCCCCGCCGTGATGCTGCGCGAGAGGTCGGAGTACCGGTCGCTCAACGCCGCGCGGTGGATCGGGTAGTACTGCGCCATGAGCGAGATTGCCACCCGGGGCGAAAGCGTCTCCGCGATCCACGACAGAGACTCTGCGATGCCCCCGACGCCGTTCGGCAGGACCAGCATCCGCACGAGAAGGCCGCTCTTCAAGAGACCATCCTCGCCGAAGACGAGTGCGGAGCCTTTCTGGCGGTACATCTCGACGAGCGCCTCGCGGGAGCGCTCCGGGTAGTCCGGGACCTTCGAGTAAAGAGATCCCGCCCCCGCGTCGGCGTACTTGAAGTCCGGCAGGTATACGTCGACGATGCCGTCGAGGAGCCGCAGGACCTCGACCGAGTCGTAGGCGTTGGTGTTGTAGACGATCGGGAGGCGCAGCCCCTGGCGCGCCGCCAGCAGCACGGCCTTCGCCATCTGGGGCGCGTAGTGCGTCGGGGACACGAAACCGATGTTGTGGCAGCCCCGGGCCTGGAGCTCCAGCAGCATCCCGGCGAGACGCTCCACGGGAATCTCGTTCTGCCGCTGCCCCTTCCAGTCCTGGCTGATCTGCCAGTTCTGGCAGTAGACGCACCGCAGGTTGCAGTTGCCGAAGAAAACGTTTCCGGCGCCCCGCGTGCCCGACAGCGCGGGCTCCTCTCCGAAGTGCGCAGTGTAGGAGGAGACGACAGGATCGAGGCCCGACGCGCACGAAGCGAGCACGTTCGCGAGGCGATCGTTGCCGCAGTCGCGCGGACACACCGTGCAGGAGGCCAGAAGCGCATAGAGACGCTCGACCCGATCCTCCATCTCTCCGCTCTCGAGGAGCGCGACGAAACCCGGCTCGTTCACGAAATTAGCCTAGCATTCGGGACGATGCCGGAGTCGTGGGCCACCCGGAGAATGCGTTGGGGGTTCAACTTCTTTCCGGCGTTCCGCGGCACGGGAGCCCGCGTCACCTACATCGCATCGGACTTCCGGGAGGTCCGCGTGGAGCTGCCGCTCAGCTGGCGGACGCGCAACTACGTCGGCACGATCTTCGGCGGGAGCCTCTACGGCGCGGTGGATCCGCACTACATGATCATGCTGATCCGGATCCTGGGGCCCGAGTACGTCGTCTGGGACAAGGCCGCCACCATTCGCTTCCGGAAGCCGGGCCGGGGCACGCTCCACGCGCGGTTCCTGCTGGACGAGGAGGAGATCGCGACGATCCGGAGGCTGACGGAGGACGGAAAGCCGATCGACCGGATCTACACCGTGGACTTGACCGACAGCGCGGGGGTCGTCTTCGCGAGCGTGGAGAAGATCGTCTACATCCGCCGGAAGCCCCGCTGACTCACTTCGGGACCGGGTACTCGATCGTGTCCGGGTCCTGTGCGTCATAGGGCAACGACTTGACCATGAGGAACTCGGAGTCCTCGCGGAATTCGACCGCGTGCGACTCCAGCGGCTCGAAGTAGACGCCCTGGTTCTCGCCCAGAACGAACTCCTCCTTCGCCCCGCTCTCGACGTTCACGGTGCGCACGTCGGCTGCGCCCCCCAGCAGGTGGAAGAAGACGCGCGTTCTCCGGTGGTAGTGGTTCCCCATCACCGCTCCGGATTTCATCCGACCGCAGACGACGGTTCCCGCCGGAAAGCCGTTCAGGAGCTCGCGAAAAATCCCGCGTCCGTCGCGCCGTTCGAAGAGGGGGCCGAGAATCTCGTGGCGCATCGCGAGCCCAAGCATATCGGCGTCAGTCGTGGTGCCGCACCCGCGCCACGAAGATCCGGGTCACGTACTGCATTCCGGTCCGGAAGAAGCGCCACAGGCTGGGCGCCGATTTCGAGATTCCCTTCTGCCGGTCCCGGAACGTGTACGGAACCTCCCGCACGGTCAGTCCCTTGCGCCGGCACGCGTACAGGAACTCCATGAAGTAGGCGCCATACCCGGTCGGGATGAGCGACACCTTGTCGAAGACGGTCCGGCGGAGCACCACGAATCCGCTGTCGTAGTCGCGGATCCCGTAACCGAGTACGAGCGTCGCCAGTCGGTTGATGAGGCGGCTCGCGAGGACGCGGAGCCGGACGCGATCGTCCTTTCCTCCGGGCGCGTAGCGCGATCCCACGACGACGTCGAACTCGTCTAAGAGCTTCACCATCCCGGGCAGCATGGCGGGCGGCATGCACATGTCGGCGTCCATCCACCCGACGATCGCGCCCCGGCTCTCCAGGATTCCCCGGTTAAACGCGGACGCCAGCCCCCGCGTGCCGACGCGGCGAATCACCTTGACCCGCGGATCGTTCAGGTCCTGCGCGAGTCTCCACGTGCCGTCGGGCGAGTCGTCGTCCACCACGATGATCTCGGCCGAACGTCCGAGGTGCTCGAAGATTCCGCGGATCGTTTCCAGGATGTTCTCGCGCTCGTTGAAGGTCGCGAGCACGATCGACACGCGGGGATCGCCCGGATCGGCGCGACCGTTTCCGTTCACCCGCGGCATTCCGCGAGCTTCGCGGCGACCTCCCGCACCTGCTCGCGGGTGAGACCCAGCCCGGAGGGCAGGTACAGGCCCCGCTTCCAGAGGTCGTCGGAGACCGGATACTCGCCGGACGTGTCCGGAAAGCGGGGATCGTCCGTACGCGCGAACACCGGCTGCCGGTGCATCGGGCAGAAGAACGCCCGGGTCTCGACTCCCCTCTCCTTCATGGCTTGCATCACGCCGTCGCGGCCGCGCCGGAACGAGTCCCCGAGGCAGACGCCGTACATCCAGTAAACGTTGCGGGCGCCCGGCGCCTCCCACGGCAGGCGCACGTCGTCGACGTCTGCGAACGCGTCCGCGTACCAGCGCGCGATCTCGCGCTTGCGCTCGACCTTCTCGTCGATCTTCTCGGTCTGCGCCAGACCGATCGCGGCCTGCACGTTGGTCAGGCGGTAGTTGAACCCGATTTCCCGGTGCACGAACCGCGGCTGCTCGAAAGCCTGGTTGCGCAGCAGCCGCATCCGGTCGGCGAGCGCGGCGTCCCGGCAGAGAACCATCCCGCCCTCGCCCGTCGTCAGGATCTTGTTGCCGTAGAAGCTGAAGCAGGCGGCGTCGCCGAAGCCCCCGACCTTCCGGCCCGCGATCTCCGCGCCGTGCGCCTCCGCGCAATCCTCGATCACGAGGAGATTCCGGCGGCGGGCGATCTCCAGGATCGCCGGCATGTCGCACGGGTGGCCGTACATGTGGACCGGCATCACGGCCCGGGTCCTCGGACCGATCTTTTCTTCCAGCCGGTTCGGGTCGATGCACCAGGTCTGGGGATCCGAGTCGACGAGCACGGGCCGCGCCCCCGCCTGGATCACCGTGTTCGCCGAGACGATCAGCGTGAAGTCGGGGATGAGCACCTCGTCGCCCGGACCGATGCCGAGCGCCACCAGCGCGAGGTGCAGCGCGGTGGTGCAGCTCGAGGTCGCGACGCCGTGGGGGACGCCGCAGTATCCGGCCACGCTCTCCTCGAAGCGCGTGATGTACGAACCGAGCGACGAGATCCAGTTCGTCTCGAGGCAGTCGAGAACGTACTTCTTCTCGTTGCCGTCGAGGACCGGTTCCCAGACCGGGATCATCCGCCCTCCTTTAAGGACGCGGGTGCAGGGCCGTAGCCCCTGTCCCCGCGACTTTCTCGTTCGCCTCTTCGGCGGAACGGCGGATGGTATCGCGGGTGACCGGCGGTTTCTCGCCGACGCCGAACACCGAGAGCCCGAACGGGAATCCGCGGCGCACCCGCCGCTCGAGGGCGAGAACTCCGGACAGGAGCGCGTTCACGGCGCGGGGGACCGGCCGGACGTCCGAGCGCGCGGCCTCCCGGGAAGTCGGCCTTCCCCGCCGCAGGAAGCGCACGACCGCCGCCGCCGGAAAGAGGAGAGCGTTCCGGTAGGCCGCGTGCCGCACCACGAACCCCGCATCGGTCAGGATCCGCCCGACCTCGCCCCTGCGGTAGCGCCGCTTCGTCCACACCGCAGCGTCGTGGCCGCCCCGAAGGAAGTCGAACGCCGGAACCTGGACGAGAAGCAGTCCTCCGGGCCGGAGGACCCGCGCGGCCTCGCCGACCGCCTGCCGCTCCTCGACGCCGGAGTGACAGAGGACGTCGATGGAGACGACCGCGTCGAACGACGCGTCGGCGAACGGGAGCGCCGACACGCTCCCGCGGACGAGCCGGGTCCCGCGCGTTCGCGCCAGGCGGACGGCGTCGGGCGAGATCTCGATACCGACCTTCCAACCCTCCGACCGGAGGTTCGCGAGGAGACCTCCCGTTCCGCTGCCCGCGTCCAGGATCCGCGGAGGTCCGGTCCTCTCCCCGCGGAGCCGCTCGAGCCAGGCCTCGACCTCGCGGCGGACCCCGACGTACCACCAGTGGCGGTCCTCCACCGCGAACATCGCGTCGTATTCATGAGGGTTCACGGGAGCGCCTTCAGGCGACCCAGTGCCAGTTCACGAATCTCGCGGCGGCGCCGAGCAGCAGGAGACCCGACACGATCCACCACGCGAGCCGGAGGCGGGGGCGGCCCCGCGATCCCTCGGCGAGCGCGTAATAGGCGGGGTAGACGACCATCAGGAACCGGGGCATGCCTCCCGAGAGGCCGGTCGTCATCGGGAGGACGATCGCGGCGCCGGTCCACGCCGCGTCGGACCAGCGCTTCCGAACGAGCTGGAAGATCGCCAGCGCGAAGAACACGAGCGCGGCTCCATAGTCGAGGGCGAGGCTCGGGTCGCTTCGCCAGCTCATGTGCTTGAAGCGGAGTCCCATGGAAACGAACCACGCTTCGATGCCGGAGACCGAGCTCGTCGCGCGGTGCCAGCCCTCCATCGAGCGGAAGAAGAGACCCGGCTCCCCGAAGACCCAGCCGATGCCGAAGATCCAGGCGAAGACGGTGGCCACCGGGATTCCGGCGGCGAGGAGCGCCGGGCCCCAGCGGCGGCGTCCGTCCGGCGCGCGCCGCTCGAGCGCCGCGAGGAAGAGAGCCGGCGCCACGGCGAGGGCGGAAGCCCGCGTCAGGCCCAGGAGAACGCCCCACAACGCGGCCTTGCCGGGCGGGCCATCGCGGGCGTCGCGGAACGCCAGGAGCGCGAGCAGCAGGAACATCGACTCGGCGTAGACCGCCGCGAGGAAGAACGCCGTGGGAAAGAGGAGAAAGAAGAGGACCGACGCGCGCGCGTCCTCCTCCCCGAGACGCCGGACCCCCTCCCGGTAGAAAAGGCTCATCGCGAGGAAAAGGCAGAGGTAGCCGACGACGAGGCCCGCGTGGAATCCGTCCATCGAGAACGTGTCGTGCAGGACCTTCGCCGTCGTCGGATACAACGGGAAGAAGGCGTGGTTGGACGGTTTTCCGTCGGGCGGCGGCTTGCCGTAGCCCCACTCGATGATCGCGAGGTACCACCCGGAATCGAACTTGGCGTAGAGCGGCGCGCGGAGTTCGAGCGGGATCTCCCAGCGCAGCCGGTGCTCCATCGGAAGATACGTGCGCGCCACCATCCCCCAGGCGCCGAGCGCGAGCACCCAGCCGGCGACGGCGAGGAAGAGCCGCGGGGGGCCGAAGTGGCGCCCGAGGAACCCGATCAGCTTTTCGAGGCCGGTCACGTGGACGGAAGCGTAAAACGGAAAACGGAAATCGGGAAACGGGCGTTCCGTCTCCCGAGGCTAGAGCCGCTTCAATGCCGCGATCGCGGGCTTCAGGTCCTGCCGGCTCTTCCAGAAGTCTTCCCACGGGTCCCGCTTCTTCAGCCTCTCCCCGAACGTCGCGATGTTGAACGTTCCGGGGTCCAGCGCGGGCTTGACCTCGGACCACGCGAGCGGCGTCGAGACCGGGGCGCGCGGGAACCGCCGCACGCAGAAGGGAGACACCACCGTCTGCGCAAAGCCGTTCCGAAACGGGTCGAGGTAGACGCGCCCCTTGCGCCTGGCGATCGAGTTCTCCATCGTCATTTCCTTCGGATACGCCGCGGAGAGCTTCGTCCCGAGCATCTCCGCGAAGCCGCGGACGTCGTCCGCGTCCGGGCCCACCCGAATCGGCACGAACACGTGCAGCCCCTTTTTCCCGGACGTCTTGGCGAACGACACGAGCTTGAGCGCGTCGAGCGCTTCCTTGATCCGGGCGGCGGCCCGCGCCGCGTCCGCGAACTTGCCCGAGTCCGGGTCGAGGTCGAAGCAGAGCCAGTCCGGCTGCCGCGGACTCTGGGCGCGCGCTCCCCAGACGTGCACCGCGATGCATCCCAGGTTCGCGAGCGCCAGCTGCGTCTCCTTCTTTCCTCCGACGACGTAGTTGCGAACCCCGTTCTCGTGGACGATGCGCTTCGTCGGCGTGTCCGCCGGCATGCCGTCCGGCTTCTCCTTCTGGAAGAAACATTTTCCGAGGAGCCCGTTCGGGCATCTCTTCAACGAGATCAGGCGGTCCTTCATCCACGGCTGGAGCTTCGGGAAGACGAAGTCGTAGAACCGCACCAGGTCGAGCTTCGTGTACCCCTCGTCCGGCCAGAACACCTTGTCCGGGTTCGAGACGCGAACGGGCAGCCGGTCCGCAGGAGTGCGGTCGCCCGGCAGCGGCTTGCGGCGCGCCGCCGTCACTTCGCCTCCGGCATCCGGACCTCGCTCGGCTTCTTGTCGTCGCGGAGTCCGTAGAAGACGGGCTGGCGCAGCTTCTCGTCGTGGGTCCACTCCTGGAACGCCACCTGCGCGACCAGCTTCGGCGCGATCCACGTAGCGCCCTTGATCTTCGGCGGAAGGACGAACGCCGGCTTCGCCTGAACGAGCGACTGGAACTGCCGGTAGAGCGAGTCGAGCGTCTTGCCGGTAAAACCGGTGCCCACGCGCCCGACATAGTGAAGGTCCCGGCCCCGGTACGCGCCGAGAAGGAGCGACCCGAAGTGGCTGCGCGCCCCGGCGGGCATCGTGTACCCGCCGATGACGAACTCCTCCTCCTGCTTGATCTTGACCTTCAGCCACCGCGTGCTCCGCCCCTCCAC
>JBKPMI010000237.1:0-3680 GCA_046732075.1 Acidobacteriota bacterium
GCTGGGTGCAGGGCGGCCCGCAGACGCTAGCGGGCCTCCGCGGCAACGTCGTCCTGATCCGATTCTTCACCGACGTGCAGTGCCCGTTCTGCAGCGCGACCGCGCCGGCCCTGAACGAGCTCGACCGCGAGTTCCGCGCGAAAGGTCTCGTGGTCATCGGCCTCTATACGCCGAAGCCGCAGCCGCGGAACACCTCCGTCGAGGAGGTTCGCAAGACCGTCGACGCGTACGGGTTCCGATTCCCCGTAGCCGTGGACGACCGCTGGACGGCGCTCCACCGGCTCTGGCTCGACCGCGAGTCCGGCGCCGCATGGACGTCGGCCTCCCTGCTCATCGATCGGCGCGGAGTCGTGCGGCACGTCCACGAGGGCGGCGTCTTCGCGAAGGATTCCAGCGATCCCGCGGCCCAACGCGACTACGACGCGATGCGCGCCGCGATCGAAACGCTGCTCGAAGAAAAGGAGACGGCTCCATGAACCCGAGGAAGATCGCTCTTCTAATCGTTCCGGTCCTCGCCGTCGCGACGCTTGCCGCCTCCGGGTCCGTGGCGCACGACGCGGACGTGCTCGTCGCCGTCGGCGCGGGGGTCTCCGGAACCTGGGAGACCGAGGTCGAGTTCGCGAACCTCGAGGACCGGACGCTCTCGGTCTTCGCGGGCGAGCAGCCGAACCCGTTCGTCTGCGTGGCCGCTCCCTGCGGGATCGTCTATTCCTCCCTGCCCCGGAACGGCATGACGAAGCTCACGACGACGTCCACAGATTTCGGCAGGTTCACGGGGAGGCTCTTCATCGGCGCCGACGACGCCGAGGATCTCCCAACCGTCCGCGCCCGCGTCGTCAACCGCGCGCGGCCGACGCAAGCGATCGAGCTCCCGCTCTTCCGGCGCTCGACTCTCGTCGCGCTGAACCCGCTCGTCCTCGCGTTCCCGTTCCGCGTCGTTTCGGCCGGCGACCACTCGAACCTCTTCGTCTCGGAGATCGGCCGGGCAGCGGGGCTGGACGTGAAGATCGAGGCGTTTGCGTTCTCCGGGGAATTGATCGCGTCCACGACTCGCTCGGTCCCGGCCGGGGAGACGATCTTCCTCGTCGACATCCTGGCTCAGCTGGGCGTGACCGCCATCTCGGAGGGCCAGATCCGCGTAACGAAGACCGGGGGTACCGGAAATCTGTGGGGTCTTCTTGCGTCGGTCACCGGCGACGGACGGGTGTTCGTCGCGGTGGGCCGGCATCCCTGACTCGGAGCTAGTCGCCTCTAGCCGCCGGCCGGGACCGGGCCGAGCGGCGTCCGGCGCTGGAACATCTGGTAGACGTGATGCGCCTCGTGGTGCGCGAGGTAGTCCATCTGGAGATGCACGTCGTAGTTCTCGAACTCGGGGTGTCGGCCGGGACGGTGCCACTCCTCGAGCGAGAGCTTCTCCAGCCGGCCGATCAGGAGCCCGCGTTCCGCGAGGAACTCCTCGAGCGTGCCGGCGGCCGGATGGTCCGCCATCTCCTCGAAGAGGAGGTCCCCCTCCGCCCCGTAGTACGTGATCTGGGGGTTGTCCTCCGCGAGGAGCGTATCCAGACGCGCGTCGAAGACGCGCTGCGTGCGCGAAATGTGGCAGAGGATCTCCTTCAACGACCACTTCCCCGGGACGACCTTGCGGTTGAGCGCGTCCTCGTCGAGCCCGGCAAGGAGCCTCCGGACCTCGACCGCGTGGTCCCGCAGCCTCGCGAGGATCCGTGTGTGCGCGGCGGCGTCGGCGGTCGCGGATTCGTTCACTCGATCTCCCTCTACTGCAGGTCGTACAGGTCGATCTTCTTCCCCAGAAGGTACTTGTCGAACCAGTTGACGATGTGCTGCAGCCGCGCGACGCGGTGCGAGGGCTTTCCGGATCGCGAGAGCTCGTGGTTCTCGCCGGGGAAGCTCACCATCACCGCCGTCTTTTTCTGTGCCTTCAGCGCGCGGAACATCGCGCCGCCCCCCTGCCACGTCGGCGTGCGCCAGTCCTCGTCCCCCTCGATGAAGAGCATCGGGGTCTTGATCTTCTCGGTATAGCGGACGGGCGACCGCGAGAGGAACTCCTCCGGGTCCTCGTACGGGTTCTTGCGGAACCACGACGGCGTGAAGAGAGTGAAGTCCGCCGAGTACCAGAACGAGATCCAGTCGGCGACGGAGCGCTGCGAGACGGCGGCCTTGAAGCGATCGGTCTGCGTCACGGTCCAGTTGGTCAGCAGGCCGCCGCCGGATCCGCCGGTGACGCCCATCCGCTGCTCGTCCACGTAGCCGCGTTTCAGGACCGCGTCGACGCCGGCCATGATGTCCTTGTAGTCGTCGCCGGGGTAGTGGTACTGGATGACGTTCGCGAAGTCCTGGCCGTACGACGTCGAGCCGCGGGGGTTCGTGTAGAGGACGACGTAGCCCTTCGCCGCCATCCACAGCATCTCGTGGTACAGGATGTGGCCGTACGCGGTGTGCGGCCCGCCGTGGATCTCGACGATCATCGGGTACTTCGTCGACGGATTGAAGCCCGGCGGCTTCTGGATCCAGGCGTTGATCTTCTTCCCGTCGAAGCTGTCGTACCAGATCTCCTCGGGCGCCGAGAGGTCCAGCTGCGAGAAGAGCGCGTCGTTGACTCGCGTCAGCTGCGTGAGCTTCCTCGAGCGCGCGTCGAGGAGAAAGATGTCGCCGATGTGGGTGGCGTCGCCGATCGCGACGGCGAGCTTCGACGCGTCGGGAGTCGCGGTGTACGCCATGACGTCGTGGTTCCCGGTGGTGAGCGGCTCCATCTTCCCGGTCGCGGCGTCCACGCGGACGAGGTTCGACCGTGCTTTCTCGGTGGTCGTGAGGATGAGCGAACGGCCGTCCGGCGTCCACACGATCGCGTGTGGCAGGCCCCCCCGAGGCGGCCGCTGGTCGCCGGCGAGGTCGCTGCCCGGCTCGTAGTCGTAGTTCGCCGTGAGGTTGGTCGCCTTGCCGCCGCCGAAAACGAAGAGCTCCTCGTTCGTGTGCGACTGGCGCTCGACCGGGTTGACGAACCCGGTGAACGCGAAGCGGCTGCCGTCGGGCGACGGCGAGGGATCGTTGACCGGGCCTTTGACGTCGACGACGGTCTGCATCGTCCCGCCCGCGGCCGGCACGAAGTACAGGTTGTCATCCGGGTCCTCGTAGTAGGGCTCGTCCACGCGGTCGGACGTGAAGTAGATCTTCGCGCCGTCCCGGCTCCAGAAGAGATCCTCCTCGTCGTAGCGGCCCGTCGTGAGCTGCTTCGCCTCCACGGGGTCGGTGCCGTCGGTGACCGGAACCGTCCAGATGTGGGCGTGATGCGCGGGGTCGAGCCAGCCCTGATTGTTGAACCGATAGATCGCGCGCGTCACGATGCGCGGCTTGTTGCGCTCGTCGCGCTCCTTCTTTTCAAGATCCGCGGGAGTCTTTCCGGAAGCGTTCTTCTTCTCCGCCAGATCCTCGTCGTTGGTGCCGCTCGTGAAGGCAATCGTGCGGCCGTCCGGCGACCACGTGGCGGCGGACGTCCCTTTCGGCAGATCCGTGAGCTTCCGCGCCTCGCCTCCGGACATCGGAAGCAGGTAGATCTGGGGCTTGTCCTTCTCTCCCGCGGCGCGCACGAAAGCGACCGTGCGGCTGTCCGGCGACCAGCGGGGCGAGGAGTCGCGCGGCCCTGCGGTGAGCCGCCGCGGCGCGGC
>JBKPMI010000238.1:0-3778 GCA_046732075.1 Acidobacteriota bacterium
GGAACTGCGGATCGAACGCGCCGCGGACGAGCCCCGGCCACTCGACCAGGTCGGCCAGCACGGAGGCCAGGTCCGCGTCGGCGTCGATCCGGCCGCCGACCTGGGAGGCGAGCCGCCGCGCGGACTCGAGGATGGCGGTCCGGCGGGCGTCGCCGTCCGGCTCGACGTAGGCGCCCCGAAGTTTCTGGAAGTAGTCCGCAGCCCCTGTGACGGTCAGCGGCCCGTCGGACAGGACCCGGTGCCCGACCGTCGAGTTCGACGCGCGTACTCCCAGGATCTCCAGCGGAACCACGCGGCCGCCCAGCATCGCGAGCACGCCGCGCACCGGCCGCACGAAGGAGCGCTCGCCGCTCCCCCAGCGCATCGTCTTCGGAAAAGTGAGCGCCCCGGCGACGCGGGGCACGATCTCCGCGAGGACGTCGATCGCGGGACGTCCCGGCACGGTCCGCCGGACGGCCACCGTTCGGCCGCGCGGGGAGTCGACCACGAGGAGCGCCGAAACGTCCGACTTCTGGGCCCGCGCGAAACCCTCTGCGGCCTTCGTCGGCTTTCCGGCGGCGTCGAACGCGACGGCGGCGGGAGGTCCGAGCACCTCCTCGTCGCGGTCGGACTGACGCTCGGGGACCTCCTTCGCCCAGACGACGAGACGGCGCGGCGTCGCGAACGACTGCACCTCCGCCGGAGCCAGGGCCGCTTCCGCCAGCGCCTCCGCGATTCCGCGGGCGAGATCGCCGCGGGCGCCGGCGAGCGCCGCGGCCGGGATCTCCTCCGTCCGGATCTCGAGAAGGAAGTCGTCGCGTTTCATGAGAAGAGGGGCTCTTCGCCCCGGGGAAAGCGGAGGATCAGACGGCCGCCGCCGGCTCGGGAAGGGCGACGGCGGGAGCGTCGGCCGGGGCCCGGCTCGCCACCCAGGCCCGGGCGCACGCGCAGGCGAGGTCCCGCACGCGCCGGATGACCCCGACGCGATCGGTCGCGGACACCGCGCCGCGAGCGTCGAGGACGTTGAACTGGTGCGAGCACGCGAGCGTCGCCTCGTACGCCGGGATCACGAGTCCCGCCGCGAGCGCCCGCTTCGCCTCCCCCTCCCACCGGTCGAGCAGGAGCGCGGCGAGCTCGACGTCGGCCACCTCGAAGTAGTAGCGGGAGAGCTCCTCCTCCTCGGAGCGGCGGACCTGCCCGTAGGTCAACGACTCGGTCCACGGCACGTCGTAGATCGAGTCGACCTTGTTCAGGAACATCGCGATCCGCTCCAGGCCGTACGTGATCTCGGCCGAGATCGGGGCGAGGTCGATCCCCCCGGCCTGCTGGAAGTACGTGAACTGCGTGATCTCCATCCCGTCCATCACGACCTGCCAGCCCACACCCCACGCTCCGAGCGTCGGCGACTCCCAGTTGTCCTCCTCGAAACGGATGTCGTGATCCGCGGCCGAGATCCCCAGGCGCTCCAGGCTCCGGAGAAAGACCTCCTGGACGTCCTCGGGCGACGGTTTCAGGACGACCTGGAGCTGGAGGTGCTTCGCGAGCCGGAAGGGATTCTGTCCATACCTTCCGTCGGCCGGACGCCGCGACGGCTGCACGTAGGCGCAGCGCCAGGGCTCCGGGCCCAGCACCCGCAGGAACGTCGCGGGATGCATGGTTCCCGCGCCGACCGGGTTGTCGTACGGCTGCTCGATCAGGCAACCCTCCGACTCCCAGAAGGCGCAGAGCTCCGCGATCAACCTCTGCAGAGTGAGCATCGAAGAAATTTTACTCCACGGCTCGGGCGATCCGGTGTCCCGCGCGCCGGAGCGCGCGGATCGCGGCCGCGAGCTGCGGCTCTCGCACGAAGAGCAGGTCGGTGTCGAACGTCGAGATTGCGAGAATCGGAATCCGCGCCCCGGCGAGCGGCCGCGTCAGCGACGACAGGACCCCGACCGCGTCGAACGGCAGAGGTCCATTCACCTCCAGGCATCGAAAGCCGTCCTCCCGCCGAACGCCGGCCGGAACGCGATCTCCGTTGCACACGATCGAGAGCTCGGATTCCGTGCGGGTCACGGAGACGAGTCCGCTCCGCGGCGCCCACGCCGGAACTTTCGCCTTCGGACCCAGGCGCACGATCGAGAACACGCCGGGCCGGAGCGTCAGCGCGAGGCCGGGACTCAACTTCCGAGGACTTCCGCCAGCACCCGTTGCGACTTCAACTCGCGGCCGAGAAAGTTGCGGCGGGCGCGGCGCGCCACCGACACCAGGTCCGCGAGCCCCTCCGGCTTCGCCTCGGGATCCAGGGGTCGCGCGAGAAACCGCCGCAGCGTCGCCGCGCCTTCGGCCGTCAGCCGGACGACCTCTCCCCGGCTGCACTCCGCTCCCACGAAGCCCGGCCGCCGCTCGTCGAACAGAAGCGCGCTCTTCGCGTCGAGGGGGCGCCCGCATCCGGCGCACTCCGCGGGCGAAGGAAAGAGACCCGAGAGCTTCAGGATCCAGACGTCGAAGTAGGCCGCGACCGCGGGCGGCGACGCGCCCGCGAACATGGAGTCCATCGCGTGGCGGGCGAGCCGGTAGAACGGCTCGGCGGGATCCGAGTCGGACACGAACGTCTCCAGGCTCTCGGCGAACGCCGAAAGGAGAAGCGCCTGTTCGAGGTCCTTCGACAGGGGAAACGAGGGTCGGACCGGATCGATCGAGTCGATCGAGACGAGCTCCTGTCCCTCCCGCTCGAAAAACACGATGCGGGCCTCGGTCATCGGCTCCAGGCTTCCCAGGAAAGCGCTGCGCGAGCCGCGCGCCCGCCGGGCGACGCCGCGGCGGCGGCCGGAGTCGCGGGTCAGGAAGGAAACGATCCGGTCCTTCTCCCGGAGCGGGTACGTTCCGAGCACGAAGGCATCCGTCGTCAGGAATCGCACGGGACGATTATGATGGGCGACGGAGCCCCCTCGCAGCCGAATGAAATAAGAGATTTTGACGAAATTGCCGAATAAAGAAGGCACTCCCGACCCCTCCCGCCGATCGGTCCTGGCGCTCGGCTGGGTCTCGTTCCTGACGGACGTTTCCGCCGACATGATCTACCCGCTCCTGCCGGCGTTCCTGACGAAGACCCTGGGCGCCGGGCCCGAAACGGTGGGCTTCATCGAGGGGGTCGCCGAAACGACCGCCTCCCTCGCCAAGATCGGGTCGGGTGCGTGGTCGGACCGGGTCCGGCGCCGCAAGCCGATCGTCGTCCTCGGCTACGTGATCGCCGCGGTCGTGCGGCCGCTCGTCGGCTTCGCGCGGCTCTGGGCCCAGGTGCTGGCGATCCGGTTCACGGATCGCGTCGGAAAGGGAATCCGGACGTCGCCCCGCGACGCGCTCCTCGCCGACATCGTGCCGAGCGATCGCCGCGGGCGGGCCTTCGGCCTCCAGCGCGCCATGGACAACGCCGGCGCCGTCGTCGGCCCCCTCCTGGCCGCCCTCCTCCTGAAGCTCGCCTTCGTCGACGAGCGCGGTGTTTTCCTGCTCGCGGCGGTGCCCGGAATCGCGGCGATCGTCGTCCTCCTTCTCGCGGTGCCGGACCCCGGGCGCCGGGCCGCCGCTCCCGCCGCTTCCCGTCGGCCGGCGGGGAAGCTGCCCGCGGCGTTCTGGCAGATCGTCGCGATCTTCGCGTTCTTCACGCTCGCGAACTCGACGGACGCGTTCCTGCTCCTGCGCGCGCAGGACGCGGGCGTCGCGCTCTGGCAGCTGCCGCTGCTCTGGTCGTTCTTTCACGCCGTCAAGGCGGCGACGGGAGTCCCCGGCGGCGCGCTCGCGGACCGCGTGGGACGGGTGC
>JBKPMI010000239.1:0-3200 GCA_046732075.1 Acidobacteriota bacterium
GATCTCCGACTCGTGGTGCGGGAAGACGAGATCGGCGCCGCCCCCGTGGATCTCAAACCGGTTACCGAGATAAGTGGTGCTCATCGCGGAGCACTCGATGTGCCACCCCGGACGCCCGTCTCCCCATGGCGACGGCCACGACGGCTCGCCCGGCTTCGTCGCCTTCCACAGCGCGAAGTCCTTGACGTCCTCCTTCTCGTACTCGTCGTCGGCAACGCGATCCCCGCGCCGGGTCTGCTCGAGGTCGATACCGGAGAGCTTTCCGTAGTCCGGGAACGTGGCGATGCGGAAGTACACCGAGCCCTCCGACTCGTACGTGTGGCCGCGCTCCTCCAGCCGTCGGATGAGGGCGATCATCTCGGGGACGTGGTCCGTCGCCCGCGGGTAGTGCTCCGCGGGCTGGATTCCCAGCCGGCCGATGTCGCGGAAGAACGTCTCCGCGTGCTTCGCGGTGAAGTCCCCGAGCGAGAGACCCGCCTCCTGCGCTCCGCGGATCGTCTTGTCGTCCACGTCGGTCAGGTTCATGACCTGGGTGACCCGCTCGGACCGGCCGAGGAAATGACGCCGGAGCACGTCCTCGAAGACGAAGGTCCTCAGGTTGCCGATGTGAACGACGTTGTAGACCGTGGGGCCGCACGTGTAGAGGCGGACGTGGCCCGCCTCGATCGGCGAGAAGTCGACGAGCCGGCGACCCAGCGTGTTGTGAAGCTTCACCAGACCCCCCGCGCGTGACGGCGCTCGATCTTCTTCCACGTCAACTCCCGCTTGAGTCCGCGCAGCCGGTCGACGAAGAGCATCCGGTTCAGGTGATCGGTCTCGTGGCAGAGCGCTCTCGCGAGAAGTCCGGTCCCCTCGATCTCGCGCGGACGAAGCGTCTCGTCCCCCGCGCTCACGATCACGCGGCTCGGACGGATCACCTTCTCCGAAATGTCGGGGACCGAGAGGCAGCCCTCCTCCTCCTTCTGCTCGCCGGAGCTCGACAGGATCACCGGATTCACGAGCACGATGATCGCAGACGGGTCTTCCCCGACGGAGAGGTCCACGATCGCGACCCGCCGGTTGACTCCGATCTGGGGCGCCGCGAGGCCCACGCCCGGCGCCGCGTGACAGGTGTCCACGAGGTCCGCGATCAGGCGTCCCAGGTCCCCGTTCGTCTCCCGCACTTCCTCGTTTTCGGCAAGGAGACGGTCGTCTCCCCAACGGACGAGGTCCCGGATCGTCATGGGCGCGGAGACTAGCAGCGGCCGCCGTCCTTCGCGCGCAAGTGTCCTCGGCCTTCGAAAGGGTGTCCGCGAAGCCGGACACCCGGCCCGACACGGTGTCCGGAGGTCTCTCCCAACTCTCTGATGCGTCGAAGGTTGCGGGGAGGTTGCGCCGGGACCGGGTGGCACGGGCGTCGCTATCTCATCCTCGCGGAGGGATACCGATGAACCCCTTGAGGCGCTTTCTCCTCGGCGCGGTGCTGGCGCTCGCGACGGTCGCGACCGGTTTCTCGCAGTACGAGACGGTCGCCCGGACCGACTCCTACGCCCGCCGGGACGCCGGAAGAAACGGCTACTCGTACGTCCGCGAA
This sequence comes from Acidobacteriota bacterium, assembly GCA_046732075.1. Classification (GTDB taxonomy): domain Bacteria; phylum Acidobacteriota; class Thermoanaerobaculia; order UBA5066; family Gp7-AA6; genus Gp7-AA6. The sequence continues at coordinate 1,574 of JBKPMI010000239.1, forward strand.
GTCGTGGGCGGCGTCACCGTCCAGTCGAGCCTCAACGGCCGCGTCACCGTGCGCCGGAACATGCCCATCTCCGCGGGGGACGAGATCCTGGTCTCCGACGCGGGCCGGGCCGAGATCGGGCTCGCCGACGGCAACCTCCTCTTCGTCGGCGGCGGCACGCGCGCCCGATTCTCCTCGCTCTACGCACAGCAGGGGGAGGACGACGACTTCTCGGCAATCGACCTCTCCGACGGTTCCGTCGTTCTCGCGGCGATCGGCTCGGATGAGAATTCGATCCCGCGGGTCGACACCGAAGACGCGACGATCTATCTCTCCGCCGGCTCGCGGGTCCGGGTCAACGCCGACCCTCACCGCGGGACGAGCGTGATCGTCCGCTCCGGATCCGTCGAGGTGCGCACCCGCGCCGACAGCTACACGGTCGAGGCCGGGCAGTACCTGATGGTCGAGGGGGACGAGGAGCCCGAGATCGCCCGGGGCGTCTTCTCGCGCGACCGGTTCGACCTCTGGGCCGCGGACCGCCTGGAGGAGCTCTATGCCGAGACGGGCCGGAGCCGGTCCGTTCAGTACATCGACGACGACTACGCGAGCGACGTCGTGGCGCTCGACGACTACGGCGACTGGCAGTACAGCGACACGTACGACACGAACGTCTGGGTCCCCCGCGTCAACATCAACTGGACGCCCAACTCTTCCGGGAGTTGGTACTACACGCCGATCGGGCTGACCTGGTGGTCCTCCGATCCCTGGGGCTGGTATCCCTTCCACTACGGCAGCTGGTTTTACGACGCCGGGTTCCGCCACTGGTGCTGGGCGCCCGCGTACACCTACTCGCCGGCGTGGGTCTACTGGGGCTACACGAACAACTACGTGGGCTGGTGCCCCGTGGGCTACTACTCGTTCTTCTCCCCCTGGTTCCAGAACTACTACCGGAGCTGGGGCTGGTCCGGCGGCTGGTCGCGTCGGCAGAACCTCGTCTTCGCGCTGTCCGGCTCTTTCAAGACGAGCAAGGTGGACTTCGGCGGATGGAACTTCGTCGCCTCCAACTCCTTCGGCTCGGGCTACGACCGCCTCGCGGTGGTCCCCGGTTCCCGTCTCGGGAGCTCGATCGGCGACCAGCTCGCGATCTCGCCGAAGCCGATCGTCGTGTCCGCGCGGGGAGGCGGCAGCGCCGGAATCACGCAGGCGCTGCAGAACTTCGTCCGCCAGGCGCCCGGTGTGATCGAACGGACCAGAGGCCAGGACTCCGTCCGTCTCGCGCCCGTGCTGGCCCGCGAGAAATCTCTTCCCCCGGCGACCGTGGACGCGCTCCGCGAAAAGGCGGTCGTCGCCGGCCGCGGCCGCATCGGCGGCCCGGGCGCAGAAGATCTCGCTTCCCGCGGAACCGTCGTCGAGCGGGGCCGCTCCATCAACGAAATCCTGGGCAGCCGCGGTTTCGAGAAAGGCGCCGGAAGCCGGAGCTCGGTCCTCGAGCGCGGCCGCAAGGCTCCCGTCTCGATCATGCCGGCGGACGCATCGTCTCCAGAAGCGCCCGTGGCCCGCGTCCCGCGGAACGATCCGCAAGCGCGCGAGATCTGGCGCTCGCGGGGGAGCGAAGTGGAACGGGTCCCGGCTCCGGACGCCTCCACGC